>NZ_JBMBTE010000213.1:0-4917 GCF_048897285.1 Rhodococcus sp. O3 | reverse complement strand
ACGGACGCAGCCGGGCGTCGCGGATGGGCACGTGGGTCCCGGCGAGGAACATCACCAGCGCGAAACCGACCTGCGCGACCGCGTCGAGGGTCGGTTCACGCGCGTCGATCCAGCCCAGACCGCTGACTCCGACGACGATCCCGGCGAGCAACTCGCCGAGCACGAGCGGCAGCCGGACACCGCTGCGGGCCGCGGGCAGCGACCCGACGATCGCGACCACCATGACGAGCGCGAGGCTCGCGAACATCGCCGGTGCCGCCGCTCAGCGCCGGGACGGGAAGTGCTTGATGATCCCTTCCTGCACCACGGTGGCGACGAGTTCGCCGTCCAGATTGAAGTAGCGGCCGGTGGCCAGGCCGCGCGATCCGGCGGCGACCGGGGATTCGGTGGCGTACAGGTGCCACTGGTCGAACCGCGGCGGCCGATGGAACCAGATGGAGTGGTTCGCCGTCGCTGCGAAGATCCGGTCCAGACCCCAGGAGAGCCCGTGCGTGGTAAGGATCGAATCGAGGACGGTGGTGTCGGAACTGTAGCCGAGCGCGGCGACGTGCAGCAGCGGATCGTCCGGCAGTTCCCCGTCGGTGCGCATCCACACCCGGTTGTGATTGAGCTTCTCGCCGGTGCCCTTGAGGATCCACGCGGGATCGTTCGCGTACCGCATGTCGATGGGTTTGAGGGCGTTCACGAACCCGGGCAGGTGTTCCTCGTAGCCTTCGAGGTGGTCGCCGATCGGCGGCAGCGCCTCCGGGTACGGCACCTCGGGGACCGTCACCGCGTGTTCGAGTCCCTTGCCCCACTTCTGGTAGGCCGCGAGCATGACGAACAGTTCCTCGTCGCCCTGATAGGCGGTGACCATGCGATTGGCGAAGTCACGCCCGTCCCTGTGCCGCGCGACCCGGTATTCGATGGGTTCCTCGACGTTGCCGCCGCGGATGAAGTGGGCGTTGAGCGCGTGGATCGGCCGGTCACCGGTGGTGCGGCCGGCGGCGACGAGCGCCTGTGCCACGAGCTGTCCGCCGAAGGTCCGCAGGCCGACCTGCGGCGGGTGTGCTCCACGGAAAACGTCCTCCTCGGTCTGCTCGAGATCGAGCAGAGCGAGGAGGACGTCGAGGTCCGTCGCCTCGATACCTGTCAACGAGTGTCCTTTTCCCCCAGCCGGTGCACGTGGATCAGGTTCGTCGAGCCGGAACGTCCCGGAGGGGCACCGGCCACGATCACCACGAGGTCGCCACGCTGATAGCGACCCAACGACAGTAGCGCCGCGTCGACCTGTTCGACCATCTGATCGGTGGTCTGCATCGGTTCGACGGAGAACGTCTCGGTACCCCAGGTCAGCGCGAGCTGGTTGCGGATGGCCGGGACCGGGGTGAACGCGAGCAGCGGCAGGTGGGTGTGCAGGCGCGCGAGCCGGCGCACGGTGTCACCGGACTGGGTGAACGCGACCAGGGCCTTCGCATCGAGGCGCTCACCGATGTCGCGGGCCGCGTAGGAGATGACACCGCGCTTGGTGCGGGGCACGTGGGTCAGTGCGGGCACCTCGGTCGAATCGGATTCGACGGCCGCGATGATGCGGGCCATCGTCCGGACCGTCTCGACCGGGAACTTGCCGACCGAGGTTTCGCCGGAGAGCATCACCGCGTCGGCTCCGTCGAGCACGGCGTTGGCGACGTCGGAGGCCTCGGCTCGGGTGGGCCGCGAGTTCTCGATCATCGACTCGAGCATCTGCGTGGCGACGATGACCGGCTTGGCGTTTTCCCGGGCGATCTGGATCGCCCGCTTCTGAACCAGCGGCACCTCTTCGAGCGGCAGTTCGACGCCGAGGTCGCCGCGGGCGACCATCACCGCATCGAAGGCGAGGACGACGGCTTCGAGATTCTCGATCGCCTCGGGCTTCTCGAGCTTGGCGATGACCGGGACTCGGCGGCCGACACGGTCCATCACCTCGTGCACGAGTTCGATGTCGGCGGGCGAACGCACGAACGACAGGGCGATGAAGTCGACACCGAGCCGGAGCGCGAATTCGAGGTCCTCGATGTCCTTCTGGGACAGGGCGGGCACGGAGATGTTCATCCCCGGCAGCGACACACCCTTGTTGTTGCTGACCGGTCCACCCTCGGTGACGCGGCAGACGACGTCGTTGCCCTCGACCGCTTCGACGACGAGCCCGACCTTGCCGTCGTCCACGAGCAGACGGTCGCCGGGGACGGCGTCCTGCGCGAGTTCCTTGTACGTCGTCGAGACGCGATCGTGGGTGCCGTCGACGTCGTCGACGGTGATCCGCACGACCTCACCGTTGGCCCATTCGGTGCGGCCCTCGGTGAAGCGGCCGAGGCGGATCTTCGGTCCCTGCAGGTCGGCGAGGATGCCCACGGCGTGTCCGCTGGCCTCTGCCGCAGCACGGACCCGGTTGTAGTGGGCCTCGTGCTCCGAGTGTTCTCCGTGGCTGAAGTTGAGTCGGGCCACGTCCATGCCGCCTGCGACGAGTTCCTTGAGGACCTCGGGGTCGGCGGTGGCGGGGCCCATGGTGCAAACGATCTTGGTGCGTCGGGTCACGGGTCGAGCCTAGTCCCCTGACAGCGGGGTGACGACCGCGGTTGGAGGGCGCCGGAACCCAACTCGCGCGTAACTTACGACAACCCGCCGCACGGGACGGGTGGCGCACTGCTCGTGTGAATTGCGCCACGCCGAGCAGTGCTCGAATCGGTGCCTCCGGGCGATGCCCTCAGCCTGTGGTCAGCACTCGCGAATCCGGTGTGACCGGTGCGGGCAACCGGGACCGGCCGGTCAGGTAGGTGTCGACGCCGCGCGCGGCCGCGCGGCCCTCGGCGATCGCCCACACCACGAGCGAGGCACCGCGGTGCGCATCTCCGCACACGAACACTCCCGGTTCGTCGGTCTGCCAGTCGGGACCGCAGTCGAGGGTGCCGCGTGCGGTGGTCGCGGGGCCGTCGTCGAGCAGGGTCCCGGGTCGCACCCCGTCGAATCCGATGGCGAGCAGCGCGAGATCGCACGGGATCTCGAATTCCGCGCCCACCCGCGCGCGGTGTGCGTCGACCTCGGCGACCACCAGTGCCCGCAACCGGCCGTGGTCGTCGCCGACGAACCGCTGCACGCCGACCTCGAAGCGTCGTTCTCCGCCTTCGGCGTGCGCCGGCGTGGTGCGCAGCACCCACGGGACGAGGGGCCACGGGCTGCGGTTCTCGTCGCGGGTGTCGGGGGGCCGGACCCGGTAGTCGAGCTGGGTGATCGACGCGGCGCGGTGGCGGTGCGCGGTGCCGAGGCAGTCGGCGCCGGTGTCGCCGCCACCGATGATCACGACCCGGCGTCCGGCCGCGTGGATCGGGGTGGGGCCGTCGCCTTCGCAGTCGTGGTTGGCGGCGACCAGGTACTCCATGGCCTGGTGCACGCCGGACAGGTCGTGGCCGGGCAGATCCATGTCGCGGGTGGCGCCCGCGCCGACCGCGAGGACCACGGCGTCGAAGTCGGCGCGCAGGCGGGCGAGGGTGGGGTCGGTGCCGACGTCGCAGCCGGTGCGGAACCGGGTGCCTTCGGCGTGCAGTTGCGCGATACGACGGTCGATCAGCGCCTTGTCCATCTTGTAGGCCGGGATGCCGTAGCGGAGCAGCCCACCGAGCCGGTCGTCGCGTTCGAACACGGTCACGGCGTGTCCGGCGCGGGTGAGCTGCTGCGCGGCGGCCAGCCCGGCCGGGCCGGACCCGACGACCGCGACGGACCGTCCGGTGCGGCGCTTCGGCGGTTGCGGGGTGACGGTGCCGTCGGCGAAGGCGTGGTCGGCGATGGCCTGTTCGATCTTCTCGATGGTGACGGCCGCGGCGGGATCGGACAGCGCCAGCACGCAGGCCGATTCGCACGGCGCCGGGCAGATGCGCCCGGTGAACTCGGGGAAGTTGTTCGTCGCGTGCAGGCGGCGGGAGGCCTCGGCCCACAGGTCTCGGCGCACCAGATCGTTCCATTCCGGGATGAGGTTGCCGAGCGGGCATCCGGCGCTGCCGGAGTGGCAGAACGGGATGCCGCAGTCCATGCAGCGGGTGGCCTGGTCGCGGATGAGGCGGTCGTGTTCGGCGGGTGCGATCGGCGCGGCGATCTCCGCCCAGTCGCGGGTGCGCTCCCCGACCGGCCGGTGCGGTGGTTCGATCCTGCGGTACCGCAGGAAGCCGCGGGGGTCAGCCACCGCCCGCTCCCGCGGTGGCGGGTTCGCTGCGCTGCTCGGCGGCCCGCACCCGCGCGTAGTCGACCGGCAGGATCGTGGTGAATCGCGCTGCGGCACAAGGCCAGTGGACGAGCAGCGCGGCGGCGATCGGGGATCCGGTGCGGTCGCGGTGGGCCGCCAGCAGTTTCCGGAGCGGTTCGAGGTCGCCGGGTTCGACCGCGGTCAGGTGCACCGAGTCCCGGTTGACGCGGACCGGGTCGAGGTCGAGCACGTGCGCGAGACCACCGGACATGCCGGCGGCGAGGTTGCGCCCGGTGGCGCCGAGGATCACCACCCTCCCCCCGGTCATGTATTCGCACGCGTGGTCGCCGGCGCCCTCGCACACCGCGTCGGCGCCGGAGTTGCGCACCGCGAAGCGTTCGCCGACGCGTCCGCGCAGGAACACCTCCCCGCTCGTCGCCCCGTACAGCAGGGTGTTTCCGGCGATGATCTGCGTGTGCGCCGCGAAGTGGGCGGTCGGGTCGGGTCGCACGACGACACGTCCGCCGGACAGACCCTTGGCGACGTAGTCGTTGGCATCGCCGGTGACGGTGATCGTGATGCCGGGCGGGAGGAACGCACCGAGGGACTGGCCGGCGCTGCCGCGCAACTCGACGCGGACGGTGTCGTCGGGCAGGCCGGCCCGCCCGTGACGGGCGGTGATCTCGGCGCCCAGCAGGGTACCGACGGTGCGGTCGGTGTTGCGC
>NZ_JBMBTE010000212.1:0-5084 GCF_048897285.1 Rhodococcus sp. O3 | reverse complement strand
GCCCCGGTCACCGGGATGCTGCTCGGCGCCGCGGCGGCCGGGGTGCTGTGGTTGCTGCTCACCGCCGGGTGCGCTCCCCCGCTCGCGGGGTTGCTGTGCGTCGGGTTCCTCGCGGTCGCCACGCGCGGCATGCACATCGACGGTCTCAGCGACACCGCCGACGGTCTGGGTTGTTACGGTCCGCCCGAGCGGGCCCGTGAGGTCATGCACTCGGGGGGTGCGGGACCGTTCGGCGTCGCCACCCTGGTGGTGGTGCTCGGGGCGCAGGCGTGGTCGTTCGGGATCCTCGCCGAGGCCGGCGCGTGGCCGGCGGTGGTGCTCGCGGTCGCGGCGGGACGGATCGCCGTGGTCCTCGCGTGCCGAAACGGGATCGCCGCGTCCCCCGGGAGCGGGTTCGGTGCGCTCGTCGCCGGAACCCAGGCGTGGGCGAGCGTGCTCGGCTGGCCGCTGCTCGCTGCGATCGCTGCCGTGTGGTGCGTGCCGGGAACTCCATGGCTCGGCCCGATCGTGGTTCTCGTCGCGTTGGCGCTGTCCGCACTCTTCGTGCGGCACTGCGTCGCCCGCTTCGAGGGGGTGAACGGCGACGTGCTCGGCGCGGCACTCGAGGGCACCGTCGCCGCCGTCGCGATCGCCCTCGGCGCCGGACTCTGACCTTCCCCGGGACACGACCCACGAACGCACAGACCCACGAACACAGAACGGACGCGACCATCGGTGACGGTCGCGCCCGTGGCGTCTTCGTGCGGTGCCGGCTACTGAGCGGCGCGCAGCGTGGTCATCCAGCCGTGGGTGTCGGCGAAGGTGCCGCGCTGGATACCGGTCAGCGTGTCGCGCAGCGCCATCGTGATCGGGCCCGGCTCGCCGCCGGCGATCGTGAACTCGCCGTCGGCGTCCTTGACACTGCCGACCGGGGTGATGACCGCCGCGGTGCCGCACGCGAACACCTCGGTGATCTCGCCGGATGCGGCCTTCTCGCGCCACTCGTCCGTGCTGATGCGACGTTCCTCGACGGCCAGACCGGAGTCCTTCGCGAGGGTCAGCAGCGACTCGCGGGTGATGCCCGGCAGCAACGAGCCGGACAGTTCGGGGGTGACCAGCCGGGCGTCGGCACCCGACCCGAACACGAAGTACAGGTTCATGCCGCCCATTTCCTCGACGTACTTGCGTTCGATCGCGTCGAGCCACACCACCTGATCGCAGCCCTGCTCCGCGGCGTGGGCCTGCGCGACCAGGGACGCGGCGTAGTTACCGGCGAACTTCGCGGCACCGGTGCCCCCCGGCGCGGCGCGCACGTATTCACGCGAGAGCCACACGCTCACGGGCTTGACGCCGCGCGGGAAGTACGCGCCCGCCGGGGATGCGATGAGCAGGAACTTGTACTCGTGGGCCGGGCGCACCCCGAGGGCCGGTTCGGTCGCGAACATGAACGGCCGCAGGTACAGCGACTCCTCGCCACCGGCCTTGGGCACCCACTCGTGGTCGACCTCGAGCAGTTCGACGATGGCGCGGTGGAACAGCTCCTCGGGCAGGGCCGGCATCGCGATCCGCTCCCCGGACCGGTTGAGCCGAGCCGCGTTCGCGTTCGCCCGGAACGAGGAGATGGACCCGTCCGCCTGCCGGTACGCCTTCAGCCCCTCGAAGATGGCCTGCCCGTAGTGCAACACCATCGCCGCGGGATCGAGCTGGACCGGGCCGTACGGCTCGACCGTCGCGTCGTGCCAGCCGGTTCCCTCGGTGTAGGTGATCGTCACCATGTGGTCGGTGAAGAAGTTCCCGAAGCCCGGATTCGACAGAATCTCCTGCCGACGCTCGGGGGTCGTCGGCGAAGGATGCGGGATGTGGGCGAATTCCAGGACACCGGTCATGAAAGCCGATCCTATCGAACGCCCGTGCTCCCCTACTTCGTGTGGTCCTCGACGAACGGCGGAACGACCAGCTCGGCGCGCAGCGACCGGCCCCGGACGTCCACGGCGACCTCGTCACCGGCGGACAGACCGGCAGCGCTGTCGATCAGCGCGAGCGCGATACCGACCTTGAGGGTCGGCGAGAACGTTCCGGAGGTCGTCACGCCCACACGCTCGCCGTCGCGCAGGACCGTCTGGTCCTGGCGCAGGACACCCCGGTCGAGGGCCCGCAGACCCCACAGCCGGCGCGCGGGCCCGGACTCCTTCTCGGCGAGCAGCGCGTCCCGGCCCCAGAATTCCGGCTTCTTCCAGCCGACGGCCCAGCCGCATCGGGCCTGCAGCGGCGAGATCGACGTCGACAGTTCGTGTCCGTGCAGCGGGTAACCCATCTCGGTGCGCAGGGTGTCGCGGGCACCCAGCCCGGCGACCTGGCCACCGACGGCCTGCACCGCGGACACGAGCGCGCGGAACAGCGGATCCGCATCGGCCCAGCGCGGCAGCAGCTCGAAGCCGCGTTCCCCGCTGTAGCCGCTGCGGCACACCCGCACCGGCACACCGTTCCACTCGGCGTCGACGAACGCCATGTACTCGATCTCGGTGGGCAGCCCCAGACCGGTGAGGATGTCGGCGGACTTCGGTCCCTGCACCGCGAAGACGGCGTGGTCACGGTGCTGATCCGTCACGGTGACACCGGCGGGCGCGACCTTCGCGAGCGCGGCCACGACCGCCGCGGTGTTCGCGGCGTTCGGCACGAGGAACAGCTCGTCGTCCGACACGTAGTACACGATGAGGTCGTCGACGACTCCCCCGGATTCGGTGCAGCACAGCGTGTACTGGGCCTTGCCCGGCCCGATCTTCGACAGGTCGTTGGTCAGCGTCGAGTTCACGAACTTCGCGGCATCCGGACCGGCGACCAGCGCCTTGCCGAGATGGCTGACGTCGAACAGGCCGACGTTCTCCCGGACCGCGGTGTGCTCGGCGACCGTGCCGGCGTACGAGACAGGCATCTCCCACCCGCCGAACGGGGCGAAGGTCGCACCGAGTTCGACGTGGATTGCGTGGATCGGGCCCTGCTGAAGTTGCTGGTCGCTCATGTCGCATGACGGTATCCCACGGACCGGGCCGGGACCGCCTCCACTGCATCGAACCCGAAGATCACTAGCATCGATGCAACGCCACCCTCTGCATAGGAGATGCCTGTGAGTGCCCCCGCTCCCACCCTCCCGGAACTCGTTCTCGCCGGGTCCCTCTCGAAACGAGCCGATGTTCTCGTGATCGGACTGACGTCCGGAGACGACGGTCCCGAGGCGCTGCTCGGCGGCGTCGTCGACGAGTCCGTGCTCGGCGAGGTGCTCGACGCCGTGACCGCGGTCGGCGCGACCGGCAAGTCCGAGGAACTGACCCGGGTTCCCGCCCCGGCGGCACTGCCGGTGACGAGCGTGCTGGCAGTGGGCCTCGGCGCGGCCGACAAGATCGACGCCGAGCAGGTGCGGCGCGCCGCCGGCTCCGCGGCACGAGCCCTGAACGGTGTCTCGGTCGTCGCGACGACCCTGTCCGAGGTGGATCTCGGTGCGGCCGTCGAAGGATTCGCCCTCGGCGCGTACACGTTCACCGAGTTCCGCTCCGCGAAGTCCGCGCCGGGCGACGACGCGCGCCCCCCGGCCCGCATCGAGTTCCTCGTGGCTTCGCCCCGTGCCCGCGAGACCAAGGCCGCACTGACCCGGTCGGCCGCGATCGCCGAGGCCGTCGCCACCGCCCGCGAATTCGTCAACACCCCGCCGAGTCACCTGTACCCGGCGGAGTTCGCCGACCGCGCGAAGGCGCTCGGCACCGCGGCGGGCCTGAAGGTCGAGGTGCTCGACGAGAAGGCCCTGGCCAAGCAGGGCTTCGGCGGCATCGTCGGCGTCGGGCAGGGTTCGTCGCGTCCGCCGCGGCTGGTGCGGCTGAGCTACTCGTCGAAGAAGCGCAAGGCCCCGAAGGTCGCGCTGGTCGGCAAGGGCATCACCTTCGACACCGGTGGCATCTCCATCAAGCCCGCCGCGGGCATGGAGAACATGACCTCCGACATGGGCGGTGCGGCCGCAGTGATCGCGACCGTCGTGCTCGCCGCGAAGCTCGGTGTGGCCGCGGACGTCACCGCGACCGTCCCGATGGCCGAGAACATGCCCTCGTCGACTGCGCAGCGTCCCGGTGACGTGCTCACCCAGTACGGCGGAACGACGGTCGAGGTGATCAACACCGACGCGGAAGGTCGCCTGATCCTCGCCGACGCGATCGTGCGTGCCTGCGAGGACGAGCCCGACTACCTGATCGACACCGCCACGCTGACCGGCGCACAGATGGTTGCGCTGGGTACCCGCACCCCTGGCGTGATGGGCACCGACGAGTTCCGTGACCGGGTCGCGGAGCTGTCGCGGTCCGTCGGGGAGAACGGCTGGGCCATGCCGCTGCCGGCGGAGCTGCGCGCCGACCTCAACTCGCGGGTCGCGGACCTGGCGAACGTCACCCCGCACCGGTGGGGCGGGATGCTGGCGGCCGCGATCTTCCTGAAGGAATTCGTCGCCGAGGGTGTGCAGTGGGCGCATCTGGACGTGGCGGGTCCGGCGTTCAACACCGGCGGTCCGTTCGGCTACATCGGCAAGGGCGGAACCGGTGTGCCGGTGCGCACGATGTTCGCGGTCATCGAGGACATCGCAGCCAACGGCTGATCTCGGAAGTGGCCTTCCGGGCGCCTTCAGGGGCCCGGAAGGCACGCCCGGTGCAACGTGACGCGCCCCTCGCCGTACACCCGGAAGTGATCAGTGCAAGGATGGTCGAGGCCATGCCTGCCGGGTGTGGACCGTACGCACCAACGAAGTACCCGCGCGAGTCCTCGGGCTCGAGCACAATAGTCAACGACCACACAATGGTCGGACGACCACGAGTCGGTACAACTCAACACACACGAAACAACCGTCGAGGAGTCAACAGACATGGCCTTCTCCGTCCAGATGCCAGCGCTTGGTGAGAGCGTCACCGAGGGAACTGTCACGCGATGGCTCAAGCAGGAAGGAGACACGGTCGAAGTCGACGAGCCCCTGCTCGAAGTCTCCACGGACAAGGTCGACACCGAAATTCCGTCCCCCGCTGCCGGTGTCCTGGTGAGGATCGTCGCCCAAGAGGACGACACCGTCGAGATCG
>NZ_JBMBTE010000211.1:0-5110 GCF_048897285.1 Rhodococcus sp. O3 | reverse complement strand
GCGATCGTGGTGCGGGTCCGGGCGATCTCGGCGGACCGCGCGACGGTCGCAGTGGGCGCGGCCACGGCGGCCCGCAGCATCTCGAGGAGGTCGACGATGCCCGATTCGAGGCGCAGCACGTGCCCGGCGTCGCCTCCCAGGTCCCGGGCGCGAGCCGCGACGGTGGTGGCGACCGGCACGATCGTCACGTCGAATCGGCCGGCGTGCCGCCGGAGCAGCGCGACATCGGTGTCGAGAACGCGCCGCCATCCCGGGAAGCGGTCGATGCCGGTGAGTGCGCACACCACGCGTGTGGCCCCGTGGGCGGCGTCCTCGAGCACGGCCAGTTCGGTGCGGCCGACGAACGCGGACGCCTCGAGCACCATGAGCACGACCGGGGCGGACCCCTCGCGCACGAACTCGATGTCTTCACTTCCGGACGCCGCACGGAGTTCACCGAGTTCCGCGGCGAGCTCGTCTTCCCCCGAGCCGGGAACCGCTGCGACCCGCACCCGTGGCGCGGGCGGATCGCCGTGCAGGCGCGCCCAGCCCTCGGGGTTCCAGCGGCGCAGCACGTCGTCGACGGCGGGCTCCGTCACGGCGCTCGCCCCGGGGCGAGCACGTCGAGTGCGTCCTCGATCGCGTCCCGGGCCGGCGGATTCGCGGCGATTCCCGCGACCGTCGCGGCCAGGACGTCGTCGCGGCGACGACGTGCCCGGTGCAGCCGCGCCGCGATCGCACCCGCGAGGGCGTCGGTGTCGGAGAACGGGAGCACCGGCGTGCGCAGGCGTTCGGCGACCGCTTCGATCGCCGCGTCGTCGGCGTCGGTGCCGGTGAGAACCACGATCATGCGCCCGGCCTCGACCCGGTCGATCAGCGCCCGGTCCGCCGGGTGGATCGCGTGCGGCGGCCGGCGGACGGCTGTCACGAGAATCACGACGTCGCCGTCGACGGTCGGATCGGCCCGGCCGGGCACGTCCGTCTCGAGGTATTCGACCGCGTATTCCTCCGGCGACTCCGGGACGGCGAGAGCCCTGCCGCCGCTGCCGGCGCGCTCGACGATCTGCACGGTCGGTGGACGATCACGCGTGCGTAGGGCCACGTGCAGGGCACGTCCCGCCTCCGCGTCGAGCCGTTCGACGCGGTGGGCGAGCTCGCGCCATGCGTCGTCCGAATTCCCCATCAGAACATCCCCCCGAATGCCCGCGGCAACAGTGGACGGATTGTCGCAGAGCAGGCGGCGCGCGGCAGCCGGCCTGAGAAAACCCTGTGGTCACACCAGTCCCTCCTGTCACGCACTCCCGAGATACGCGACAATGGGTGCCGTGAACGAAGCCGATCAGCACACGACCGAGACGCCGGAACAGCGCCCGACGCGAGGAAACCGCCTCTACCCGCGGGTGACGAGTTTCCGATCCCGCCGCGGCTCGCTGACCGACCCGCAGCAGGAATGCTGGGACCGCCGGTGGCCCGAACTCGGCCGTGACGTCGGCGACGAACTGCTCGACATCGACGGCTGGTTCGGCCGCAGCGCACCCACCGTCCTGGAGATCGGCTCCGGTACCGGGACCGCCGCGGTCGCGATGGCCCAGGACGAACCCCACGTCAACCTGATCGCGATCGAGGTCTACAAGCCGGGTATCGCCCAGACGCTGCAGCGCATCGAACGCACCTACGGCACCGACCGGCCCGTGCACAACCTCCGCATCCTGCGCGGCGACGCCGTCGAGGTGCTCGAGCACATGGTGGCACCGGAGTCGCTCACCGGCGTGCGGGTGTTCTTCCCGGACCCGTGGCCCAAGGCCCGCCACCACAAGCGCCGCCTGCTGCAGGCCCCCACGTTCGCGCTGATCGCGAGCCGCCTGAAGCCCGGCGGGGTGCTGCACGTGGCCACCGACCACGCCGAATACGCCGTTGCCATCGAGGAGGCCGGCAATGCCGAGCCCCTTCTCACCGCCCTCGACTGGGACTCGCCGATCAGCCACGAACGGCCCGTCACCAAGTTCGAGGACAAGGCTCACCAGGTGGGCAGCGCCATCACCGAGCTGATCTGGGGGAAGATCGGAGCATGAGCCTCGACGAAGATATGTCCGCGACGTCCGATTCGGTGACGGGTGCGGGCGGCAACCCACACCGGCGCGTGCTGCTCGTGTGGGATGCGCCGAACCTCGACATGGGGCTCGGAGCGATCCTCGGCGGCCGGCCCACCGCGGCCTACCGGCCCCGGTTCGACGCCCTCGGCCGCTGGCTGCTCAGCCGTACCGCCGAACTCTCCCGGTCCTCCTCCACGACCCTCGAACCCGAGGCGACGGTGTTCACGAACATCGCGCCGGGCAGCGCCGACGTCGTCCGGCCGTGGGTCGAGGCGCTGCGCAACGTCGGCTTCGCCGTGTTCGCCAAGCCCAAGATCGACGAGGACAGCGACGTCGACTCCGATATGCTGCACCACATCGAGCTGCGGCGCAGCGAGGGCCTCGCCGGTGTGATGGTGGCTTCCGCGGACGGTCAGGCCTTCCGGGAACCCCTCGAGGAACTCGCGAACGCCGGCATCGCGGTACAGGTACTCGGATTCCGCGAACATGCCAGCTGGGCGGTGACGTCCGAGATCCTCGACTTCGTCGATCTCGAGGACATCCCCGGTGTGTTCCGTGAGCCGCTGCCGCGGGTCAGCCTGGACATGCTTCCCGACGAGGGTGCCTGGCTGCAGCCGTTCCGACCGCTTTCCGCCTTGCTCGTCGGACGCAAGAGCGTCGCCGAATAGGAGACTTCACGTGTTCGACCGCTGGGGAGAGCTCGTCTTCCGCGCCCGTTTCACGGTGATCGCGGTGATGGTCGCCGCCTTGCTGGGGCTGGCCGGATACGGGCTGAGCCTGAACGACCATCTCAGCCAGAGCGGCTGGGATGATCCCGGCTCGCAGTCGTCGCAGGCCGCACGGCTCGCGGACGGCACCTTCGGTCGCGACACCGCCGGCGACGTCCTGGTCCTGTACACGGCACCCGAGGGCAAGACCGTCGACGATCCCGCCCTGGCAGCGAAGGTCAAGGAGAACCTCAACGCCCTGGTCGAGAATCATCCCGACGAGATCCTCAAGATCAACGGTGCCTACTGGCCCACGAACGGGGCACCCGCCCTGCCGGCACTCGCCGACGAGTCCCGACAGCACGCGGTCGCGTCGATCGCGATCGCCGGCGACGACGACACCGCGCTGACCAACAACTTCCGTGTCATCAAGGACGAGTTCGCGATCGACGGCGTCGAGGTGCAACTGGCCGGTCTGCAGCCGATCGCCGGTGCCCTCAACGACACGATGGCCAACGACATCCGGCGCATGGAAATTCTCGCGATCCCCGCCGTCGGCATCCTGTTGTTCTTCGTCTTCGGTGGCGTCGTCGCCGCCTCGCTGCCACTGATCACCGGTGGCCTCACGATCATCGCCGCGAACGGTGTGGTGCGGTTCATCACCAACTTCGCCGAGGTCAACTCGTTCGTCGCACCCGTCGTGTCCCTCATCGGCCTGGGGTTGGCGATCGACTACGGGTTGTTCATGGTGTCCCGGTTCCGGGAGGAACTCGCCGAGGGATACGAGACGGCCGCGGCGGTCCGGCGCACGGTCGTCACGGCAGGCCGCACCGTCGTGTTCTCCGCGACCATGGTCGTCACCAGCCTCGGCGGTCTGCTGCTGTTCCCGCAGGCATTCCTCAAGTCCGTCGCCTACGGCGCGATCGCCGCGGTCTCCCTCGCAGCGCTCACGTCGATCACCCTGCTTCCGGCGATCCTGAGCATCCTCGGCAAGCGCATCGACAAGTTCGGCCTGAAGCAGTTCGGCCAGATCCAGTCGAACGAGCAGATCGAGAACAGTCTCATCGGCCGTCTCACCCGCTGGGTGATGCGCAATCCGCTCAAGGTCACGATCCCCACCGTCGTCGGGTTGCTGCTGCTCATCATGCCGCTGACCGGCATCAAGTTCGGTGGCATCAACGAGACCTACCTCCCGCCGGACCACCCCACGCGCGTCGCGCAGGAGAAGTTCGACGACCTGTTCCCCGGCCAGCGCGCCGAGCCCGTGCGAATCGTCATCCGCGGCGCCGAAGGCGGCGACCTCAACCAGATCATCAAGACCGCGAGCGCCGCACCCGGCCTGGTGGAGAAGTTCTCCATCGAAGGCCCCGCCAAGGACGGCGTCCGCGTCATCAAGGCCGGCCTGATCGACCGCAACGCCTCGGCCGACACGATCGACTACCTGCATTCGGCGTCGTGGCCCGACGGTGTCGAGGTACTCGTCGGCGGCACCCCGGCGATCGAGCAGGACTCGATCGCGGCACTGCTCGACACCCTGCCGCTGATGGTGACGGTGGTCGTACTGCTGACCACCCTGCTGATGTTCCTGGCGTTCGGTTCGCTGGTGCTGCCGGTCAAGGCCGCACTGATGAGCGCGCTCGGACTCGGCGCCACCCTCGGCATCCTCACCTGGATCTTCATCGACGGAAACGGCTCCGGGCCGCTCAACTTCACCCCGGGCCCGATCATGTCGCCCGTGCTCGTGCTGATCATCGCGATCATCTACGGCCTGTCCACCGACTACGAGGTGTTCCTGCTCTCCCGGATGGTCGAAGCCCGATCCCAGGGCGCGAGCACCACCGAGTCGATCCGCATCGGCACCGCGCACACCGGCCGCATCATCACCGCCGCCGCAATGATCCTCATCGTCGTCACCGGCGCGTTCGGATTCTCCGAACTGGTGATGATGAAGTACATCGCGTTCGGCATGATCGCCGCGCTGATCCTCGACGCGACCGTCATCCGCATGTTCCTCGTCCCCGCCACCATGAAGCTGCTCGGCGACGACTGCTGGTGGGCGCCCGCGTGGATGAAGCGCATCCAGGAGAAGATCGGCCTCGCCGAACCCATCCTCGCGGACGAACTGATGCCCGAGGACGTGCCCGAGCTCATCACCGTCGGCATGTTCGGACCGGCCACCGTCGCCGCGACCGGGGCACATCGCCTCCCGCCGATGGTTCCCGGCGTCGGCCCCTCGGACATGACCCAGCCGCTGCCCAAGATCGCGGCTCCCCGCTCGTCCGCCGAACAGCGCCGCGCGCGGGAGTTCCCGCCCGCGCCGCGCCGCCCCTC
>NZ_JBMBTE010000210.1:0-5154 GCF_048897285.1 Rhodococcus sp. O3 | reverse complement strand
ATTTCGGTAGCGGCCGCTACCGGAATCACGCACGAGGGGCAGCGGCGAGGAAGGGTTCGACCACCGACAGCACCTCGCGGCTTGCGGCGATCGTGGTGGCGTGGTCGAATCCGCGCAGGACCGCGAGCCGCGCGCCGGGAATCGTCCGAGCCAGTGCCCGCGTGTCCGGCACCCGGAGGAGATCCTCCGATCCGACGAACGCCAGGGTCGGCACCCGCAGCGCCGCGAGTGCCTCGTCGGCGATGCCCGGTTCCTGCTCGGACCTGCGGAAATAGGCGGCCAGGGCGCGGTCGTCGTTCGCGCGGAACGCCGCGCGGGTCGCGGCGTCGACCGGCCACTGCCGGTGCGCGGACCAGGCGTCGAGGAAGGCCTCCATGCCGTCGCGTTCGAGGACGTCGACACAGCCGGGGAAGAACAACCGGTCGAATGCCCCGGCCTGCGGGCGAGCACTGCCGCCACCCACGATCAACGACCGCACCCGGTCCTCGGCCGCCACCGCGAGCGACAGCACCGATCGTGCCCCGAACGAATAGCCCATGACGTGAGCACGCTCGACGCCGGCGTCGTCCAGCACCGCGAGCAGGTCGCCGACGACGAGATCCATTGCATAACAATCGGAATCGGTTGGCTTGTCGCTTCGGCCGTGTCCGCGCAGATCCGGCAGGAGCAGCCGGTACCGCGGGCGCAGCGCCGCCATGTACCCGAAGCCCCGCCAGATCGCCGACGACAGGGCGCTCCCGTGCGCGAGCAGCAGCGCGGGAGCGTCCGCCGGACCCACCGCTGCGTACGCGACGGCGGTGCCGTCGACAGGATTGATCGCTCGACTCATCCTCCGAGTGTGACCGATCGGGTCACGCCGATCTCCGCGAGGAACCGTTCGTCGTGCGACACCACCACGAGCGCACCCTCGAACGCCAGCAGCGCCTGCGTCAGATGCCCGAGACTCGGCAGATCGAGATTGTTCGTCGGCTCGTCGAGCATCAGCAACCGCGGTGCCGGATCGGCCGCGAGGAGGAGCGCCAGCGCCGCCCGCAAACGCTCGCCTCCGGACAACGCCCCGACGGGCCGGTCGGCGTCGGCGCCGCGGAACAGGAAGCGCGCCAGCCGCGCCCGGATGTCCTGCGGGGTGCGATGGGGCGCCCGCAGCGCCGCGTTCTGCGCGACGGACAGCGCGTCGTCGAACACGTCGAGCCGCTGCGGAAGCAACGCAAACGGTACCCGGGGCCCGGCGTCGGCGATGCGATGCAGCAGCGTCGTCTTCCCGGAACCGTTCGGCCCCCGCAGCGCGATGCGTTCGGGCCCGACGATCTCGAGCGGCTCGTCGAGAACCCGCTGGCCCTGGTGCACCACGGTGGCCGGGAGGTCCACCCGGATCTCCCGATCGTCCCGCACCGCCTCCTGGGCGCGGGTGAGCTGCTCGCGGGCCTGCTCGAGATTGCCCTCGTGCTCGCGCCGCAGGCGACCCGCGGACTCCTGCGCCGCACGCTTGCGGGCACCCATGATGATCTTGGGTTCCCGCTTGTTCTCGAACATCTTGCGCCCGTACCGTTCTCGACGATCCAGAATGATATGCGCGGCGGACAGTTCGCGGGCCTGCCGGCGCACATCGTTGCGGGCGTCACGGACCGCGGCCTGCGCGGCCTCCTGTTCCGCCGCGACGATCCGCTCGTACTCGCTGTAGTTGCCGCCGAACAGCCGCAGAGCACCGTCGCGCAACTCGGCGATCGCATCCACCGATTCGAGCAGGTCACGGTCGTGGGAGACCACGACGAGAGTTCCGGTGAACTGCCGCAACGCCTCGTACAACCTGCCCCGCGCGGCGGTGTCGAGGTTGTTGGTCGGCTCGTCGAGCAACAACACCTGCGGATCGTCGAGCAGTCGCGCCGTGAGCGCGAGCAGAACCGTCTCACCGCCCGACAGGGTTCCGACGGTGCGATCGAAGTCGTTCCGGTCCTGCAGGATCCGGTCGAGACCGAGCCGGTGCACGGTCGCGGTCGCGCGTTCCTCGATGTCCCAGCGATCTCCGACGGTGTCGAAGTCCGCGGCGGTTCCGTCGCCGGATTCGATGCGTCGCAGCGCGGCCCGGACCTCGCCGATCCCCAGGACCGTCTCGACCCGCAGATCCGGGTCCAGGGTGATGTCCTGCGGGAGGTAACCGACGCGGCCTCGGGTCGTGACCGACCCGCGCGTTGCCTTGCGGTTCCCCGAAACGATCTGCAGCAGAGTCGATTTTCCGGATCCGTTCCGTCCGACGAGACCGGTGCGGCCGAGCGGGAACGTCGCGTCGAGCCCGTCGAACACGGGATCGCCGTCGGGATGCTCGTAGTGCAGGTCGGAAAGAGAAATGCCGATGGGAGAGGTCATGGTGACTCCTGGAGGTAGCGACGGATCGCACGGGGAACGTGCGGGATGCGAAACCTCTACAGGAGCAAGGGCCTTCTCCGATCGACGACAATGTGACGTGACTACGGTAGGCACAGGGATCGGAACGCGCAACCGGTTTTCACCGCAGGCACGAGGGGTGTCCGGGATGCGCGGTATCCGGGACGGTGCGGGGGCACAGGGGGGATTCGGGCGTTTCGGTACGGTGCCCTCCGGGCCACCTGCGTGTCACGACACTACGAAGGAGTGCAGTGGGACCAGCAGCTCAGGTTCGGCCGATCGACGCCACCCATGTTCTCGAAGCCGATCACGGACATCACCTCGACACACTCTTCTTCTGGGTTTTCGACTCGGGGACCGGGACGCCCCCGACCGCCGCGGAGATCACCGAGCACTTCCGGGAACGTGCGCGGTTCTGGGCGCCGATGAACCGTCGCTTCGTGAGCGTTCCCGGACACCTGGACCACGCGTACTGGGTGGCCGACGACCGGCCGGTGGAGGACCGGGTCGTCCACGATCGGCGGACAGGACTCGACTGGCCGGCGCTGATCCGGGTGCTCGAACACCTCGCCGCCGCCCCGCTCGACGTCCGTACCACGGCCTGGCGGATCGACGTGTTCCACGGCGTTCGGAACGTCCCCGGCACGACCACGCCCGGGACCGTCGTGGTGCTGCGCGGGAACCACTCCCTGATCACGGGTCCGATCTTGAATCCCTTGTCGGAGGCGCTGTTCGGCGACGGTCCCGAGTCGGTGCACTTCCCGGGGCTGGGACCGGTCGTCCCTCGCGTGAACCGTGCGCTCGCCGCGGCGCGCGGGATCGCCCGGGCTCCCCGCGCGACGGTGCACTACCTGCGGACGATGCGTGCCGCGCTACGCGACGCTCGGGCCGGCGCTGCTCAGGGCTCTGCTCCACCGGCGAGCCTCACCCGGACCGTGCTGAACGCCGAACCCGGCGACCGGCGCACGCTGCTCCTTCTGCGGCTCGGTCGCGTCGGGTCGCGCCCGAAGGGGCTCACGGTCACCGCGCTCGCGCTGACGGCGATGTCGGTTGCGCTCGAGCGGTACCTCACCGACGTCGCCGGGCACTGCCCGCCGGACCTGACCGCATACGTGACGATCGCGTTCGGCGCGGAGGCGCAGGCGGTCGGTATCAACAGCATCGACTGGGCGGATGTCGCGTTGCACCCCGGCGTCGACTCGATCCGGGAGCGCGCCGCGGCGGTGCAGGCGACGCTGGTGGAGCGCAGGAACACGGCGTCGCTGCGGCACCTGACCGACACGAACGCGATTCCGTCGTTCCTGCTCCCGGTGGAACTGGCCGCGCACCGGCGCCGCGTGGATGCCCGCCCCGGTCCGCGCATGCACACGATGCTGACCAGCATCCGGATCGGCGGCGCCGATCCGTGGGCGCTGGCCGGTCGGCCGATGCTGTTCGGCACCCTCTGCCCACCGTTGACCTCGGAGGCCACCGTCACCCACGGGCTGATCGGTCTCGGCGACGACCTCACCCTGACGGTATTGACCTCCCCGGAGATCATCCGGGATCCAGGGCGCTACGCCGCGCATCTCGAAACCGCCTTCGAGGAGGTGGCGGCGGCACTCCGCTCCGGGGCGTGAGCGGCCGGTCCCGACGCCGGTGCGCCGACATCGGCCCCCGCGATTCGGAATCCCCCGTGTGTTACCTGCGTGGATTCCGATTCGGCGCGTGGTTTCCGTTACGTGCACCCGGTACGCCGTGTGGCGACAGGCACGGACGATCGAACTGGGGCATGATCGGGCGGGTGCGCACTCTTCGACGACGAATGGGCCTGCCGGTGGTGCTGACGGTGGGTGCGCTCGTGGTGGCCGGTTGTTCCACCGGACCCGATCAGCCGGAGACCGTCGCCCAGCAGTTCGCGGAGGCACTCGAGGCGGGAGACGTGCAGGCCGCGGCAGCGCTGACCACCGATCCGGCAGCCGCAGCCGCGACCATCGACGGGTTGTTCGAAGGACTCGGCTCCGACTCGCCCGACGTCACCCTCGGTGGCACCGGGGACGAGGACACCTTCGAACTCGACGTGGCGTGGCGGTTGGGACCCGACCCCGCCGAAGACGAAACCGGGGAGACCGAGACTGGGGCCGGGGAGACTTCGGCTGCGCCGGCCGACGCGGAGCCCGCACCGAGCGCAGGCGAGTGGTCCTATCGCACGTCGGGGTCCGCGGTCGACGGCGACGGCGGCTGGCGCATCCGCTGGGATCCCGCGGTGCTCGCGCCCGGGTTGACCGCCGACACGTCCCTGCGGTACCTCCGGGCCGAGGGCACACCCGCGTCGGTGCTGGATCGCAACGGGCAGCCGCTGATGGAACAGAGGGTCGTCACCTTGGTGAACCTCGACGCGACCGCCGACCCCGCTGCGGTCGCGCCGGTGCTGGCGACGGTCGTGCCGTCGATCACCGCGGAATCACTGGCGGCGGATCTCGCGGCGGCCGGGGGCGGATCGGTGACGGCGGTGACCTTGCGCGACGAGGACCTGGCCCGGATCGAAGCCCAGCTCGCGGTGCTGCCGGGGGTGTCGCCGGCCCCGCAGACACGGCTGCTGACCGTCGACCGGGCGCTGGCGTCGCCGGTGTGGTCGGGTCTGGCCGAGATGTGGCAGGACGGGCAGGACGCGGCCGCGGGTTGGGTCGTGCAGTCGGTGGATGCGGACGGGTCGGCGCAGCGGGTGGCAGGGGTCGACGGGACGGACGCGCCCGACATCCGTACGACGATCGATCTCGGCTTGCAGGCGCG
>NZ_JBMBTE010000209.1:0-5173 GCF_048897285.1 Rhodococcus sp. O3 | reverse complement strand
GACTGCGCGCCGAACCACGCGAGCGCGGCCTTCAGCGGTTCGTCGTCGAAGTACTCGTCGAGCAGCGCGTCGCCGGAGGCGAGGAACTGCCGCGACAGGTCGCTGCCGCCGCTGCCGGTGTCCAGGCCCCAGAACGAGGAGAGGAGGTGCCGTCCGGTGGGTGGAGAGGAGAACGAGCGCATCACGGCGGCACTGCGGGGGGCCCACACGTCGACGAAACGCCGGTAGGCGTCGGCTTCGCGTGGGCCGCATGCGGTTTCGATCGATCGGCAGGTGCGGTCGAGGTCGCGGTGGAAGACGATGCCGGGACGGTCGCTGCCCGGTGGGGCGGGCGCGAACGCCCACGGATCGCAGTCGAGGTAGCGCAGCCCGAAACCGTCGAGTTCCAGTTCCTCGAGGATGCCGGTGTGCCGGATCATGATGTGCGCGGACGAACCGCGGTCGACGGCGTGGCCCGGGAATCGTTCGACGGTGGAGACGGCGCCCCCGAGGACCGTGTCGCGTTCGAGCACCTCCACCGAGCGGCCGGCGCGTGCGAGATAGCACGCGGAGACGAGGGCGTTGTGCCCGGAACCCACCACGACTGCGTCGATCACGGGCTCAGGTTATCGCCGTGGTCCGGTTTCGAGAGTCAGGGGGAGTTCGCGGCCGAGCACCGCGAACGGTCGTGCATCACCGGTGAAGACGAACCCGCGCACCACGTCGCGGAAGCCGAGGCGGCGGTACAGCCGCCACGCGCGGTTGTCCTCGCCGGGGACCTCGGGGGTGGACAGGAGCACCGCTCGTTCCGGCCGGTCGTCGAGCAGCCGCAGCAGGAGGGCCTCGCCGATGCGGTGTCCCTGTGCGTCGGGATGGACGTGCAGTTCGGTCAGTTCGAAGTAGTCGCCGAGGGTGGCGTCGATCTGTTCGACGGAATATCCCGCGTGCCGCATCCCGGTGCGGACCTGCTGGTTCCACCACTGCTGCGGAGCGCCGCGGTAGCCGTACGCGATCGCCACGAGGGTCGACGGGTCGTGCGGGAGGGCGGCGGCCACGGCACGCCATCCGGGGCGGCCGGCGTGTTCGGACCACATCGGGGCGCGGTGGTACTCGGTTCCTCGGGGATATTTCATGGCCGCGACGTAGATCGGCAGCATCTCGGGCAGGCGCGCGCGGAATTCCGCGGGGGACAGGTCGAGAAGAATCGGCGCCGCGTCGTGCGGGATCGGGTCCGTGCTCATGCGGGGAGGAGTCCGCCTTCCCTTGACGATATGTCGGTGGGTCCAGCTATATTGAATACGTCGAACGCATGTTCGACAACGGTGATCCGGTGATGTTCGAGGGAAGCGAACATCCCCGGATCACCCACCCGAGTCACGGGGAGGTGAGTGATGGCCGTGCCACAGGTTGCCGACGGGGGAGCAGGGTTCGGACGTCGAGGCTGCGTTACGCGTCCGGTGTCCTCGCGGGCGGCGACGATGCTGCGCCGGGCCGACGAGTTGTTGTCCGAGGCCGCAGGGACACGCGACGCCGCGGAACGATTCCAGCTCGCCTACCTCGCCGCGTTGCGGGGAGCGGGGGCCGTGCTCGCGGTCGCCGAGGTTCGTGCCGGGCAGGTGGTCCGGCGCGCCCGGACCCGCAACGCGTGGGTGCTCATGGCGAAGGCGGATCCGGGATTCGCGCGCTGGGCGGACTTCTTCGCCGACCGCTCCGAAACCCGGGCGGCGATCGAGTCCGGAATCACCCGGACGTTGCCGGCGGACGAGGCCGACAGGTTCTACGGCGAGGTCGGTTCGTTCCTCCACGAGGTGGAGGATTGTCTCTCCGATCGTGTGACCGTTCCCGAATGAGCGCGGGACCTTCGGCGCCGGGCCGCGGGGACGTTCGGAAGCCCGTGCGGGACTCCGTGTCGGAGTTGGTGGTCCAGCGCATGATGTACTCGTATTATGAGATCAGGCGGCCGTCAAAGTCGGCCCCCCGTCGCTTCCACCGGAGGAATCGGCGGCCACCGTTTTAGTGCCGGGGGAGGTACCGTGCCACTCTCCGAGCACGAGCAGCGCATGCTCGATCAAATCGAGAGCGCGCTCTATGCTGAGGATCCCAAGTTCGCCTCGACCGTCCGAGGCAGTCGGTTGGGCATGGCAGGCAGCCGTCGACGGCTGCAGGCCGGTGCGCTGTTCGTAGTGGGTCTGGCGTTGTTGATCGCGGGTGTCGCCCTGCCGGTGAAGCCGGGCGGGTTCCCGATCATCAGCCTGCTCGGCTTTCTTGTGATGTTCGGCGCGGGCGTTCTGCTCCTCGTCGGAGGTCGGCGCGGAAAGCCGCTCGGTGATGCTCCTCGTGGGGGCGGATCCGGCTCCGGGCAGGGAACCCGGACCCGAGGGAACCGCAAATCCACCGGTGGGTTCACCCATCGGATGGAGGAACGCTTCCGGCGGCGTTTCGAACAGGAATAGCCGCGTGTTCGCCCACGCGTAGAAGTCGGTTCGCGAAACGGCGCGACCCCGTGCAAAGGGGTCGCGCCGTTCGTCGTCTCGGGGATGGCGACGTGCGTCACGTGTCCGCCGGGCGGGGTGCGCGCATCGCCCCATATTCACCCCTCGGATTCACCCTCACCGGAGCCCTCCCACATCGCCCCACCGAGCTGCGAAGCGCTCCCGAGGCGGTCCGGAGCGGTTGCGTCGACCTGGGGTTTTCCCGTGTCGAGCGGAGCCGGCCCGGGACGCGCCCGGCCGCCGGATGACGCGGGAACCCGCCGACCCGAAGAGGCCCCACTCCACCCCACCTCCGTTGAGCAGCGATTTCGGGTGAAACGCCCGGCGATTCGCGCCCGTAATTGGTTGAACGTGGGGCAAAGTGGGGTACTGTGGGTCGCGGCGGAGCGGCTCGGGTTGCCCCGCCGGAGACGAATGGTCCGGCCGACTAGGGCGGGGGTGGCGAGTGTTTCTCGGCACCCATACGCCGAAGTTGGATGACAAGGGTCGGCTCACGTTGCCGGCGAAGTATCGAGACGAACTGGCGGGAGGGCTGATGATCACCAAAGGGCAAGACCACAGCCTGACCGTGTTCCCGCGCGACGAATTCGCGGCGCTCGCAGAGCGGGCCGCTGCCGCGTCGCGGAGCAATCCGCAGGCTCGCGCATTCCTGCGCAGCCTCGCGTCCGGCACGGACGAACAGCGACCCGACGCGCAGGGCCGGATCACGCTCTCCGCGGCACATCGCAAGTACGCCGGGCTCACCAAGGACTGCGTCGTGATCGGGGCGATCAAGCACCTCGAGATCTGGGACGCGACGGCGTGGGAGACCTACCTCGCCGAACACGAAGAAGAGTTTTCGGAGGCGAGGGACGAGGCGCTGCAAGACATCCTGTAAACCGCTGCTTCGGTCGCGCGGCGAGTGCCGCGAGGCCTCTGCCCGAGGCCGACCCTGACGCACTTCCCCAGCGCCAGGTTCGGCAACGGAGCCCTGACGCACTTCCCCAGCGCCAGGTCCCCGAATCGGACAGAGACCTCGATGCATTCGCCGCCCGCGTATCGGCACTCCGACGACCGTCCACCGATCGAACCCCACGTCTCGATTCGTTTCCCGAATCGACCGAACAGGAAGCGAAGAGAACATGGTGGACGGCGAGGACGACGCGAAACCCGGTGCAGCCGGTGACGTCCCCGCCGAAGGTTTCGCGCATGTTCCGGTGCTGCGCGAACGCGCCGACGAGCTGCTCGGTCCCGCGATCGAGGCGGTGGGCCCCGGTGGTGAGGGTGCCGTGTACGTCGACGCGACACTCGGTCTCGGCGGGCACTCCGAGTACTTCCTGCGCACCTATCCGGGACTGCGTCTGATCGGTCTCGACCGCGATCCGGACGCCCTCGCCATCGCGAAGGCGCGCCTCGCGCCGTTCGCGGACCGAACCGATTTCGTCCATACCCGCTACGACGGGATCGCCGACGCGCTCGAAGAGTGCGGACTCGATCGAATCGGGTCGGTCCACGCGATCCTGTTCGACCTCGGGGTGTCCTCGATGCAGCTGGACGAGGCCGACCGGGGCTTCGCGTACTCGCAGGACGCGCCGCTGGACATGCGCATGGACCCGACCGTCGGCATCACTGCCGCCGACGTTCTCAACACGTACAGCCACGGCGATCTCGCCCGCATCCTCAGCACCTACGGGGAGGAGCGGTTCGCGGGGAAGATCGCTTCCGAGATCGTCCGGACGCGCGAGAAGACGCCGTTCCGGACCAGCGGTCAGCTCGTCGAACTGCTCTACCGGACGATCCCGGCCGCGTCGCGCCGCACCGGAGGTCATCCCGCCAAACGCACGTTCCAGGCGCTGCGGGTGGAGGTCAACGCCGAACTCGACTCGCTCCGGGCCGCTGTGCCGGATGCTCTCGACGCGCTCGCCGTCGGCGGGCGCGTGGTGTTCATGTCGTACCAGTCCCTCGAGGATCGGGTGGTCAAGGCGGAGCTCGCTCCGCGCTCGAAGTCCCGGAGCCCGGAGGGGCTGCCCGTGGAACTGCCCGGAATGGGACCGGAACTGAGAATCCTCACCCGGGGTGCGGAGAAGGCCTCCCAGCACGAAGTGGAGCGCAACCCACGCTCGGCGCCCGTACGCCTGCGTGCCGCAGAACGAATCGCCAGGAGGTAACCGATGACCGTTCAGGTGGCATCCCCGCTCCGTCGTTCGGCGCGATCCACGGCGGCGCAGCGCGCGTACCAGCGGCGGAATCAGCGCGCCGCACACCTCGGTGTGACCGGGGAGTCACGGGGCGCGACCACGGCGACCCAGCAGCCCACGGTTGCGACCCGGATCCCGTTCGTCGCAACGATCCTCGCGCTGCTCGGCGTCGGCATGGCCGTCACGCTGCTGCTGACGACCCGGGCTGCCGAAGACTCCTACCAGCTCAGCGCCGCCCGGGCGCACAACGAGACCCTGCGGCAGGAACGCGCTGTTCTGCTGCGCGACGTGGAAGCCGGGAACTCGGCGCCCGTGCTCGCGGTGAAGGCCGCCGAACTCGGCATGATTCCGACCGGGGAGGTCGCGCGTCTGGTCGTCGGTGAGGACGGCTCGGTCCGGGTCGTGGGGACGCCGACCGCGGCGCACGGCGCACCGGCGGCGCCGTTGAACGCCCCGACCGCGGCCGACCGCACCGGGCCCGCACCGCTGGCCGGCAGTGCGGGAACCGAGAATCCGCGGCCGCTG
>NZ_JBMBTE010000208.1:0-5177 GCF_048897285.1 Rhodococcus sp. O3 | reverse complement strand
CGCGGCGACGGCCGCGGTGGAATTCGCCATCGGGGGTGCTGTGTCGGCGCTGTCCGCCGAAGTGTCGTTCGTTGCGCATTGTGTACGCCCTTTCTGTTTGTTCGACACCATCAAGATAGAACGCGATATATCGTTAACGCAAGCGTTGAGAGTGTGTGGTCTCGATCACGGACCGTCTCCACCTGCCCGGACCGCCCGGTGGCGACCACTCGGCCCTCGTGTCGGAGTGCGCCGGTAGTCTCGGCGCGTGGCCCTGTACCGGAAGTATCGACCGGCGACCTTCGCCGAGGTGGTGGGGCAGGAGCACGTCACCGAGCCCCTCAGCACCGCCCTCGACACGGGACGTATCAATCACGCGTACCTGTTCTCCGGGCCGCGCGGTTGTGGCAAGACCTCGTCGGCGCGCATCCTCGCGCGGTCCCTGAACTGCGTGGAGGGCCCGACGTCGACGCCGTGCGGGGTCTGTGCCTCGTGTGTCGCGCTCGGCCCCGGCGGAGGCGGCAACCTCGATGTCATCGAACTCGACGCGGCCAGCCACGGCGGTGTCGACGACACCCGCGAACTGCGCGACCGCGCGTTCTACGCCCCGGCCGAGTCCCGGTACCGCATCTTCATCGTCGACGAGGCGCACATGGTCACCACGCAGGGCTTCAACGCTCTGCTCAAGATCGTGGAGGAACCGCCGGAGCACCTGATCTTCGTGTTCGCGACGACCGAACCGGAGAAGGTGCTGCCGACCATCCGGTCGCGCACCCACCACTATCCGTTCCGGTTGCTCGCGCCGACCGCGATGCGCGGGCTGCTCGAGCGCATCTGCACGCAGGAGAACGTGCCCGTCGAGGACGCCGTGTACCCGCTGGTCATCCGGGCGGGCGGGGGGTCGCCGCGCGACTCGCTGTCGGTGATGGACCAGCTGCTCGCCGGGTCCGGGCCCGAAGGGGTGACCTACTCCCGCGCGCTCGCGCTGCTCGGTGTCACCGACGTCGCGCTCATCGACGAGGCCGTCGACGCGCTCGCGGTCGGGGACGGTGCGGCACTGTTCGGCACCGTCGAAAAGGTGATGGACGCGGGGCACGATCCGCGCCGCTTCGCGGTGGACCTGCTCGAGCGCCTGCGGGATCTGATCCTGCTCCGATCGGTGCCCGACGCCGCCGACCGCGGTCTCGTCGACGCGCCCGGCGACATCCTGGACCGGATGCGCGACGAGGCCGACCGGATCGGGCCGGCCACTCTCACGCGGTACGCCGAGATCGTGCACGCGGGTCTCGGGGAGATGCGCGGCGCGACCGCGCCCCGCCTGCTGCTCGAGGTGATGTGCGCCCGGATGCTGCTGCCGGCCGTATCCGATGCGGAAACCGCTGTGCTGCAACGGCTCGAACGACTCGAACAGGGATTCGTCCCGGCGGCGGCAGGTGCTGCGGCCCCGGCAGGTGTGGCTCCGGCGACCGCGCCGCGCCCGGTGCCGGAACCGGCGGTCGCGCCGATCGCACCCGACGAACCCGCCGCCCGGTTCCAGCGGCCGTCGCAACGGCGTGCGATGGAACAGGCAGCGCCCGCCCCGCAGGCGGAGCCTGCAAGGCCCGCACCTCCGGCGGAGCCTGCACGTCCCGCACCGCAGGAACCTGCAGCGGTGACACCTCCGGAACCGGTGGCATCCGAGCCGGCTCCGATCCCCGAACCGGCTGCACGTCCCGTCGAATCGAAAACTCCCGAGCCCGAGCCGATTTCGCCGCCGCAGCCGGACCGTTCCGTCGCCGACCGCAGCGAACCGGAGCCGGAACCCCAGCCGGAACCCCAGCCCGCCGCACCGTCGCAGCCGGCGTCGGGTCCCGACGCGGCGGGTCTTCGGGCGGTGTGGTCGGAGGTGCGCGCGAAGGTGCGTGCCCGCAGCCGTACGGTCGAGGTCATGCTGTCCGGCGCGTCGGTGCGCGACGTGGAGGGCACGCGCGTGGTCCTCGTCCACGATTCGATGCCGCTCGTGAAGCGTCTCGCGGAACCGCGCAATGCCGCTGTCGTCGCCGATGCGCTGCGCGAGGTGTTCGGCGTCGATTTCGAGGTGACGTGCGTGCACGGGTCGGCCGCGCCGGCTCCCGTGAAAGCCGCTCCCGTGCAGCAACAGTCACGACCGAGCGGGCAGCCGAGGTTCTCGAGGCCGAGCCAGGCCAATCGTGCCGCGGCCCAGGCGCGTCCCGACGAGCAGAAGAACCCGGGTCCGGCCCGCCCCGAACCGTCGGCGCAGGGACCGAACTACGACGACATTCCGCCCCCGGAAGCCCCGGACCTCCCGGACGATCCCGGGCCGGAAGCGGCGTACGACGCTCCGCCTCCGGACCCGTCGGCGGTGACGGAAGCCGACGTCGAGGAGATGTTCGCCGAGGCCGCGACCCCGGGTGATCCGTCGACTCGTCGCGACCCCGAGGACGTTGCCCTCGAACTGCTGAAGGACATCCTCGGCGCCAAGCGGATCGAGGAGAAGTAGCCCCGCCCCTGCCGGTGAAACGGCTGTGCCCCCTGCCGCGGCCGGCGACAGGGGGCACAGGTGGGAACGGGATCAGTTCCGGCCGAGGCCCATCTCTTCGGCCTTGACGAACTTGACGTACTGGGTCGCGATTCGCTGCGACATCGTGCGCAACGTGTCGTTCTCGGGGTCGGTGTTGCCGATCGGCCGGAAGCCGCTGATCTCGGCGACGTACGGGCCATAGGTCATGTAGCACACCGACATCCGGCCCTCGGCGACGTCACCGCTCATGCACGTCGTGTCGGGAACGTTCTGCGGCACCGACGCATCCTCGGTGACCTCGGAGTAGTTCTTCCGGGTCTGCGCCAGGAATGCGTCCCGAACGGTCTCGGCATCCTCCGGGCTTGCCGTGCGATACACACCGGAGTTCGCCAGGGCGACCCGGTCGGTGCCGGTCTTCTCGAAGAGCGCGGCCGTCTGTGCCGGGTTGCTGTCGAAGTGCAGCCAGCCCAGCGGGCCGTACACCGCGAGTTCGGAGTTCCGGGTCGTCTCGTCCTCGGTGTAGCCGACGGCGCGGGCGAGGACCTTGTCCATGTCGACCACCAGCTCGGGGATCTCCGGCGTCGGCGTGTACGGGAAGCTCGCGAGCAACGGAATCTGCTTCTCGAGCGCGCGCGTGGTGATGTCCTTCGCCCACTCGGGGTCGTCGGCGTCGGTGGACGCGTAGGTGTAGATGAAGTGAGGGCCGTTGACGGTGTACGAGGACACCGTGTCGGAGCCGGTTTCCCACCGGAAGGTCACGGCCTTGGTGTCGGGCAGGCCGGGCAGTGTGATCGGAGTGCCGGCCCCCGACGCAAAGATGTCGTCCCCTCCGCTGCCGTCGGTGAGTTCGTCGGCGTAGAGGTCGGCGACGATGGCGGCCGCGGATGCTTCGTCCGGGAGTCGGACGACGGAGATCCCGAGGCCGTGGGAGCCGTCGGCGTAGTCCTGGAAGTCGCTGAACGTGGTGATGATCTCGTAGTTGTCGGAGATCGCGGAGACGGAGTCGCTCAGGAGCCCGAGCTTCGCGAGACCCCCGACGCCGACGCCCTGGTTCATGCCGCCGCCCGAGACGAGCTTCGGGTCGATCGTGTACGGGGCAACGACGAACTCGGCCAGGCGCTGGCCTTCGACGGCGGGACCGAAGTCGCCGGCGAGCTGGCCTTCCGCCTCGAAGTCCTTCGGGACGGTGTTGTATCCGCCGGTGTCGAGGGACTCGATGTCGAAGTCCGCCTGCTGCTCGGCACCGGAATCTGCGGCCAGCGCGGCGGTCTCGCTGTCGACGGCGGTGCCCTCGACGTCGCTGCTGCACCCGGTGAGGGCGAGAGCGGCTGCCGCTGCGGCGGCCGTGAGGACGCGTGACGTACGCATGATGTGGAACTCCTTGTCGTTCTGGTGTGCCGTCGTTCTCGTGCCGTCTTGCGGCGAGGCCTCGGGGGGTGAAACTTGTTCAGGACGTAGGGAATCCGAGCTCTCGCAGGAGCGTCAGTCCCTTGTCGACGGGTGCGATCGAGAAACTGATCACGAGACCCTTCGTCTTGTCGATCCCGTTGAAGAAGGAGGTGTACGGGTCGGACGGCTGGTACTCGATGATGCGGTTCCCGTCCTCGGAGAGAACCGACGTATAGCCGGTGATCGGCTTGTCGCGCATGCGGATCAGGGTCGATCGAGCGTACTGATCGTCGCGGTACGCGGACACCGTCACGTAGTCGTGCTCTCCCATGCCGATCGTCTTGCCCAGGGACGAAGCGGGATCGATGTCGCAGTCGACGCGCAGGGCGTTCTCCATGCTGAACCCGGCCTTCTCGCACGAAACGGACGACGTGATCAGCTTGGCGGGCAGGATCGAGGTGACATCGTCGGTGGATTCGCTGATGTACGTGGAGTCCGACGTGGCGGGCGGCAGACCACCTTCGGAGGCGAGCACCGTCGTCGTTTCGACGGTGTCCGCGGCGGCGGTGGACGTTCCACCGGTTCCGCCGCTCTGGACGAAGGCGTAGACGCCGCCGGCAGCGACCGCGGCCGCTACGAGAACACCGGCGCCGACCAGCAGCGGCTTGCGCTTCCCGGCCGAGGCGGTTCCCGAGGTTGCAGCGTCGGCGAAGACGGCGGGTGCGGGCTGCGGCCGGCCGGTCGGGGCGGCATGGCGGGGGCCGGGTGCGTGATCGCGCGCCAGCGCCACGGTCTGCTGGTCCGCCGCCGGGTCGGTGACGCGGCCACCCGCGACGAACCCGGCCGCGCCCTTGGCGACCACGGTTTTCGGGTCGTCGAGGGTGGCGATCGGGCCGAGTTCGGCCAGCCGCCGGTGCACGTAGGGGATGCGCGACGAGCCACCGGTCAGATACAGCGCCTGCAGACCACCGCGGTCGACGCCGGCCTCGCGCAGCACCGACGCGGCCAGCTGCACGCCTCGGGTGATCTGCGGTTCGATCAGCTGCTCGAACTCGTCCCGGGTCAGCGTGAACGTCATGTCGGCGCCGTTGCCGGTGACCCGAACGGTCGCCGAAGGAGCCTGGGAGAGAAGCTCCTTGGCGCGTCGGATCTGATCGTCGAGGTTGCGGCGGGCGTCGAGACCCTCCGGCCGGCGCAACCATGCCGCCAGATCGGGGTCCTCGTCGGCGAGCTGCCGGTCCACCCAGCGGGAGATCGTGGCGTCGAGGTTCTTGCCGCCGAGGGCGTT
>NZ_JBMBTE010000207.1:0-5181 GCF_048897285.1 Rhodococcus sp. O3 | reverse complement strand
TGCCGCCGGTACCAGCGTTCGAGCTGCGCCAGGTCCAGGGCCTCCCCGCCGAAGATCACCCAGCGCAGCGACAGGGCGCTGTCGGCGGCGGCCCGGTCCGCCTCGACCAGCTGGTAGAAGGCGGTCGGGGTCTGGTTGAGCACGGTGACGTGTTCGCGGCGCAGCAACGCCAGGAACGCGTCCGGGGAGCGGGCGGTGTCGTGGTCGACGACGACGAGCCGGCCGCCGTAGGCGAGCGCCCCCCACATCTCCCACACCGAGAAGTCGAAGGCGTAGGAGTGGAACATCGTCCACACGTCGTGCCGGTCGAACCGGTAGCGCGGGGCGGTGGCGTCGAGCAGCGCAACGACGGTGCGGTGCGGCACCATCACGCCCTTGGGGCGGCCGGTGGATCCGGAGGTGTAGATGACGTAGGCGGTGTGGTCGGGGCGGCGCGGGCCGCGGCGTTCCCGCTCGCTCAGCGCGGTGTCCGGCAACGCCGCGATCTCCGAGGCGATGACCGGGTCGTCGAGCGGGATGGTGGGAATGTTGGTGCGCGGCAGCGACTCCCGGTATCCGCTGGTGGTGACCACGCACACCGGCCGGGCGTCGTCGAACATGAACGCCAGCCGCTCCGGCGGATACGCCACGTCGACCGGCAGATAGGCGGCGCCGGTGTCGAGGACGGCCAGCAGCACCGCGACCAGATGGGTGGTGCGCGGCAGCGCCACCGCGACGAGTGTGCCCGGTGCGGCGCCGCGCGCGGCGAACGCGCGGGCCAGCCGGTGCACGTGGCTCGACAGCTGCCGGTAGGTGAGCTGCCCGTCGACGCCGGTGACGGCGACCGCGTCGGGGGTGGTGGCGGCGGCCCGGTCGAACAGGTCCATCAGGGTCAGCCCGGAGCCGGGGCCGGTGGGCAGGGCCGGTTCGTGTTCGGCGGGTTCGAGCAGGTCGATGTCGCCGACGGGCACGGTCGGGTCGGTGGTGACCGCGTCGAGCAGCCGCAGGAACCGCTGCGCCAGCGCGGTGACGGTGTCGGCGTCGAACAGGGCGGTGGCGTAGGTGAACGCGGCGTGCAGACCGGCGGGTTCGGCGACGCCGGTGGCGGGCTGTTCCCCGATCGTCAGCTGCAGGTCGAACTTGGCGACGTGCGGGTCGGCGTCGAGGGCCTCGACGGTCAGGCCGGGCAGGTCCAGGTGGGGGCGTTCGTTGTTCTGGAATTCCAGGACCACCTGGAACAGCGGGGTGTGGTCGAGGGCGCGGGCCGGGGCCAGCGCGTCGACGAGCTTCTCGAACGGCAGCTCGGTGTGCCCGAACGCGGCGAGGTCGACCTCGCGGGTGCGTTCGAGGTGGTCGGCGAAGGACAGCGCGCCGGTGACCGGGGTGCGCAGCACCAGGGTGTTGACGAACATGCCGACCAGGTCGTCGAGGGCGCGGTGGCCGCGGCCGGCGATCGGGGTGCCGATCGTGATGTCGTCGCTGCCGGAGACGCGGGCGAGCAGCACCGACAGCGCGGCGTGCACGGTCATGAACAGGGTGGCGCCGTGCCGGGCGGCCAGGTCCTGCAGGCGGCGGTGCACGTCGGCGGGGACGGTGAAGTGCACGGTGTCGCCGTGGAAGGACTGCTGCGCGGGCCGCGGCCGGTCGGTGGGCAGCGCCAGCACCTCCGGGACGCCGGCGAGGGTGCGGCGCCAGTGCTCGAGGTGCCGGGCGGCCAGCGACTCCGGGTCGTCGAGGTCGCCGAGCAGCTCCCGCTGCCACAGGGCGTAGTCGGCGTACTGCACGGGCAGCGGTTCCCACGCGGGGGCGTTGCCGCTGCTGCGGGCCAGGTAGGCGGTCATCACGTCGCGGGCCAGCGGTGCCATGGAGGCGCCGTCGGCGGCGATGTGATGCACCACCAGCACGAGCACGTGCTCGTCGGGGCCGGGGGTGAACAGGGCGGCGCGCAGCGGGATCTCGGTGGCCACGTCGAAGCCGGCGGTGATGGTGGCGAAGATCCGGTCCGGCAGGTCGGTCGCGGCGATGGGGATCGGCTGCAGGTCCGGCAGGGCCCGCTCCGGCGGCGCGATCCGCTGCACCGGGCCGCCGGCGTCGGCCGGATACCAGGTGCGCAGGCTTTCGTGCCGGGTCAGTACGTCGTGCACGGCGGTGGTCAGCGCCGCCGTGTCCAGCCGCCCGGTCAGCCGGATGGCGAGCGGGATGTTGTAGGCCGCGGAGGTGGGGTCGAACTGGTTGACGAACCACATGCGCTGCTGCGCCGGGGACAGCGGGATCTTCTCCGGCCGTTGCCCCGCGCTGAGCGGGATGCGGGTGCTGCCGCCGTGGTCGTCGAGGATGCGGGCGGCCAGCGCCCGCACGGTCGGGGCCTCGAACAGGGCGCGGACCCCGGCGTCGGTGCCGAGCGCGGCGTTGATGCGGGCCAGCACCCGGGTGGCGAGCAGCGAGTTGCCGCCGATGTCGAAGAAGCTGTCGTCGACGGAGACCCGCTCGTGGCCGAGCACCTCGGCGACGAGTTCGGCGATGGTCGCCTCGAGCTCGGAGCTCGGCGGGTGGTAGTCGCCGCCACCGGCGGTCAGGTCCGGCACCGGCAGGGCGCGCCGGTCGAGTTTGCCGACCGGGGTCAGCGGGATCTCGTCGAGCACCACGATCGCGACGGGCACCATGTGGGCGGGCAGCCGGCCGGCGGCGTGGGCGCGCAGGGCGGCGGTGTCGACGGTGCGGCCGACGTCGGGCAGCACGTAGGACACCAGCGCGGTGTCGCCGGAGGGGGCGGTGTGGCCGAGGGTGACCGCGAAGGTCACGTCCGGGTGGGCGGCGAGCGCGGCGTCGATCTCGCCGAGTTCGATGCGGAAGCCGCGGACCTTAACCTGGAAGTCGGTGCGGCCGAGGTATTCGACGGTGCCGTCGGCGCGCCAGCGCACCACGTCGCCGGTGCGGTACATCCGTTCCCCGGGACGGCCGTAGGGGTCGGCGACGAACCGGGCGGCGGTCAGGTCCGGGCGGCGGTGGTAGCCGCGGGCCACCCCGGGACCGGCGATGTAGAGTTCGCCGGCCACCCCGACCGGGACCGGACGCAGCCGGTCGTCGAGGATCACCTCGTGGAAGCCGATGGCCGGGCGGCCGACGGTGACGGTTTCCCCGGGGTGCATGTCGGGGCTGACGCTGGTTTCGATGGTCGCCTCGGACGGCCCGTAGCCGTTGTACATGTGCCGGTTCGGGGCCCACCGCGCCACCAGCTCCGGTGGGCAGGCCTCCCCCGCGACGACGAGCACGTCCAGGTGGTCGAGCCCGGCGGGGTCGAGGGAGGCGAGCGCGGTCGGGGTGATGAACGCGTGGGTGACGTGTTCGTCGCGCAGGATGCGGGCCAGTTCGTCGCCGCCGTACACGGTGGGCGGGACGATCACCAGTGTCGCGCCGGCGCAGAACGCCTTGGTCAGCTCGAAGATCGACGCGTCGAAGCTGGGCGAGGCCAGATGCGACACCCGCGCCCCGTGCGTGATGGAGAAGTGTTGCCGCACCTCGGCGTTGAGGTTGGTCAGGCCGCGGTGGGCGACGACGACGCCTTTGGGGCGGCCGGTGGAGCCGGAGGTGTAGATCAGGTAGGCGGGGTGGTCGAAGTGCAGCGGGGTGCGGCGGTCGGCGTCGGTGACCGGATCCGCGGAGACGGTGGCCAGGCGGGCGCGGAGCTGCGGGTCGTCGAGCACCAGCCACGGCACCGTGTCCGGCAGCGCGGCGCGGTGCGCGGCGGTGGTCAACCCGATGGGGGCGCGGCAGTCGGTGAGCATGTAGCCGATCCGCTCGGCCGGATAGGTCGGGTCCACGGGCACGAACGCGGCCCCGGACTTGGTGACCGCCCACACCGCGGCGACCGACTCGATCGACCGGGAGATACCCAGGGCGACAAAGGTTTCCGGTCCGGCACCCGCGTCGATCAATACCCGCGCGACGCGGTTGGACCAGGCGTCGAGTTCGGCGTAGGTGACGGTGCGGCCCTCGAAGGACAACGCCACCGACTCCGGGACGATCGCGGCGACCGAGGACAGCAGTTCCGGCCACAGCTGCGGGGACACCGGCGGCAGGCCCCGCGCCGGGGCCAGCGTGGCCAGTTCGGTGGGGGTGACGATCTCGATGTCGCCGACCGGGCGGTCCGGGGCGGCGACGATCGCGGTGAGGATCCGCCGGAACCGGTCGGCGAAGGAGACGACGGTGTCCGGGTCGAACAGGTCGGTGGCGTAGGTGAACGCCGCCCGCAGCCCGGCCGGTCCCTGCTCGTCGGTGGTCTCGGCGATCGCCAGCTGCAGGTCGAAGTGTGACAGGGCCGGTTCGAGGTCGAGCACCGTGGCGGTCAGGCCGGGCAGGGTCACCTCGGGGCGTTCGATGTCCTGGAACTCGAGCAGCACCTGGAACAGCGGTGAGTAGGCGGTCGAGCGGGGCGGGTCCAGCACCTCCACGAGCCGCTCGAAGGGGATGTCGGCGTGGGTGAACGCGGACAGGTCGGTGGTGCGCACGCGTTCGAGCAACGCGGTGAACGGCTCCTGGTCGTCGACGCCGGTGCGCAGCACCACGGTGTTGACGAACATGCCGACCATGTCGTCGAGGGCGCGGTCGCCGCGGCCGGCCACCGGGGTGCCGACGACGATGTCGGTGGACGACGACAGCCGCGCCAGCAGCACCGACAGCGCCGCGTGCACCACCATGAACAGCGACGCGTCGTGGCTGCGGGCCAGGGCTGTCAGGGCGCGGTGGGTGTCGGCGTCGACGGTGAACGGGATGCGGGCGCCGCGCTGGCTCTGCTGCACCGGCCGCGGCCGGTCCAGGGGCAGTTCCAGCAGTTCGGGTACCGCGTCGAGGGTGTCGCGCCAGAACGCGAGCTGCCGGCCGGCGGTCGAGTCGGGGTCGGTGTCGTCGCCGAGCACCGCGTGCTGCCACATCGTGTAGTCGGGATACTGCACCGGCAGCGGCGTCCACTGCGGCGCCTCGCCCCGGCTGCGGGCGGTGTAGGCGGCGATGACGTCGCGGGTCAGCGGCAGCATCGAGAAGCCGTCCGCGGCGATGTGGTGCACGACGAGCACCAGGATGTGTTCGTGCTCGTCGACGGTGAGCAGCCGCAGCCGCACCGGGACCTCGGCGGCCACGTCGAAGCCGGCGGACACCACCGCGGTGATGTCGGGTGCCGGGTCGGCCGGGTCGGTGACGGCGGCG
>NZ_JBMBTE010000206.1:0-5294 GCF_048897285.1 Rhodococcus sp. O3 | reverse complement strand
CTACCAAGGGCAACTGCGTCCCGCGGCCTAGACTCGTGTCTCACCTCTACGTAGACACCGTGTCTCGCATCTACGTAGACAGCACAGCGGTTCCGACCGCCATAAAGACACACCGGCGCGAAGCGCACTGTCAGGGCATCGGGGGCTGCGCGCCGTCCACACCGGTGAAGTTGATCGACGAGAACTCGTGCAGCTTCTCGAGGCGGTGGTAGGCCTCGATCATGCGGACCGTGCCGGACTTGCTGCGCATGACGATCGACTGCGTGGTCGCGCCGCCGCCGTAGTACCGCACGCCCTTGAGCAGGTCCCCGTCGGTGACACCGGTCGCGCAGAAGAAGATGTTCTCGCCGGTGACGAGCTCCTCGGTGGTCAGGATCCGGTCCAGGTCGTGGCCGGCGTCGATGGCCTTCTGCCGCTCGGCGTCGTCCTTGGGAGCGAGCTTGCCCTGCAGCGCGCCACCCATGCAGCGCAGCGCCGCCGCGGCGATGATGCCCTCCGGGGTGCCACCGATGCCCAGGAGCATGTCGACACCGGAATCGGGGCGGGCGGTCGCGATCGCACCGGCGACGTCGCCGTCGGAGATCAGGCGGATGCGCGCACCGGTCTCCCGGATCTCCCGGATGATCTCGGAGTGCCGCGGACGATCCAGGATCGTGACGGTCGTGTCGGAGATGGTGCGATTCTTGGCCTTCGCGACCCGACGGATGTTCTCGGCGACCCCGGCGGACAGGTCGATGACGTCGGCGGCCTCGGGACCCACGGCGATCTTGTCCATGTAGAACACGGCCGACGGGTCGAACATGGCGCCGCGCTCGGCGACCGCGAGGACCGCGATCGCGCCCGGCGCACCCTTCGACATCAGCGTGGTGCCGTCGATCGGATCGACGGCGACGTCGCACAGCGGGCCGTCGCCGTTGCCGACCTCCTCGCCGTTGTACAGCATCGGGGCTTCGTCCTTCTCGCCCTCGCCGATCACCACGATGCCCTGCATCGACACCGAGCTGACCATGTGACGCATCGCGTCGACGGCGGCACCGTCGCCGCCTTCCTTGTCGCCACGGCCGACCCAGCGGCCTGCTGCCATCGCCGCGGCCTCCGTGACGCGGACCAACTCGAGGGCGAGGTTACGGTCCGGAGCTTCGCGGTGCGATGGGGTGGCCGTCATGGGCTACTGCCTCCTGATGCTGTCGGGTCGACGCGGTGCGTCGGCACGAGGGACGGCCGCCGAGTCGCGGGGCCGCCGAATCCGATGGTGGTTCAGGCTGTAATTGTCTCATCAGCGCCGGTGCGGTGGAGGCCGGGACCCGGACCGGCCGCGGCTCGTTCCGGTGGAGGCTGTCAGACTGGACGCGTGGCTTCCGAGAAACCCCGCATCCTGAACGACGCCCGAGATATGACGTGGTCGCTCATTCCGCTCGTCCTGGCGTGCCTCGTCATCGCTGCGATCGCAAGCCAATGTTCGTTCAACCCGGGCGGTCCCACCGCGGGTCCGGTGCCGAGCTTCGACATCGATGCAGGTCTCGAGTACGACGCGAAGGAACTGGGATTCCCCATCCGGCATCCGGAGGTCCCCGAGGACTGGCAGGCCAACTCGGGCAGCCGCAGCATCATCACCGGCCAGCAAGGCGGCGACTCGAGCACGGTCGGGTTCATCACCCCGGCCGGCCGCTACGTGCGGTTCACCCAGTCCGACGCCGGTACCGACGAGCTCGTGCGGTTCGTCGCGGGCTCGAGCCGGTTCGTCACCGGCACCGAGACCATCGACGGCCGCGACTGGACGGTGTACGCCGAGGAAGGGAGCGAGCCGCTGTGGGTCTCGGACTTCGGTGACGTGCGCATCCTGATCGGCGGATCCGGCGACGCAGCCGAGTTCGCCACGATCGCCGCCGCTGCGAACGCAGCGGAGCCCCTCACCCCGTAGGACGCTGACCTGCCCGGTCGACCGGGCAGGTCAGTCTTCTCCCTCGTCGTCCTCGCTGTGCGACAGCGCGTTCTCGACCCGTTGCCGAGCACCCGCGAGGTGCTCCTCGCACCGCTTGGCGAGCGCTTCGCCGCGCTCCCACAGCGCCAGCGACTCGTCCAGGTCCAGGCCACCCTGTTCGAGCATCTTCACCACGTTGACCAGTTCGTCGCGGGCCCTCTCGTAGCCGAGCTCCGCCACATCCGCGTTCGTGTCACTCACACCGTCATCCTCGTCGTCACTTCTCTCGTCCCATCACCGCGGCCCGCGCAGCACCGTCACCGACCCGGACCCGCAACTGGGTTCCCGGGGGCATCTCGTCGATCGACCGGACGACCTCCGGGTCGCCGTCGGGCACGATCCGCTGCACCACCGCGTAACCGCGTGCGAGGGTCGCGGCCGGACCCAGCGTCGCCAGCCGCGCCCGCAGATGCTCGATCGTGGTGGCCTGCGCCGCCAGCACCCGATCGATGTCGCGGCGGCCGGCCTGACGTAACCGCTCGACCTCCTCGCCACGCTGATCGATCGCGCGCAGCGGATCGGCCAGGACGGGCCGGGACCGCAACTGCGCCACCACGTGCTCCTCGCGGCGCACCCAGTTGCGCAGCGCCGACGCGGCCCGCGCCCGCAGATCGTCGACGAGCGCCTGCTCGGCGGCGGCATCCGGCACGACCCGTTTCGCGGCGTCGGTCGGGGTGGCGGCCCGCAGATCGGCGACGTGATCGCACAGCGGACTGTCCGGTTCGTGGCCGATCGCGCTGACCACCGGGGTCGTGCACGCGACGATCGCGCGGCACAGCGTCTCGTCGGAGAACGGCAGCAGATCCTCGACACTGCCGCCGCCGCGGGCCAGGACGATCACGTCCACCGCGGGGTCGGCGTCGAGTTCGGCGAGCGCATCGAGGATCTGCGGCACCGCGGTCGGGCCCTGCACCGCGGTGTTGCGGATCTCGAACCGCACCGCGGGCCACCGGCGCTGCGCCACCGACACCACGTCGTGCTCGGCGGCGCCGCCGCGCCCGGTGATCAGGCCGATACGGCCCGGCAGGAACGGCAGCGGCCGCTTGAGCCGCGGATCGAACAGGCCCTCCGCCGCGAGCAGCGCGCGCAACCGTTCGATGCGGGCGAGCAGCTCGCCGATCCCGACCGCGCGGATCTCGGTGACCCGCAGCGAGATGCTGCCGCGCGCCGGCCAGAACGACAGCTTCCCGAACATCACGACCCGCGCGCCCTCGACCAGCGTCACCGGTGAACTGTGAATCAGCTGCGGGGAGCACGTCACCGACAGGGACATGTCCACCGACGGATCACGCAAGGTCAGGTACGCCGTGCGCGTTCCGGGGCGCACGTTCATCTGGGTGATCTGGCCCTCGACCCAGATCGTGCCGAGCCGATCGATCCAGCCCGCGACCTTCTGCGACACGGTGCGCACCGGCCACGGGTTGTCCGCGGAGTTCGGTTGGGTGGTGGGATGCGCCGAGGTCACTTCGTGGTGGTGGTCGTGATCCGGTTCGACAACATCGTCACGAACGGCGCCCGGGCCCGTGTCGCGTTCTCGTAGTCGAGCAGCGCCGTCAGGTCCTCCACGGACAGGGTGCGCAGGCGCGCACGCAATTGCGCGAGGGTCAGCGAGGTGTAGTCGAGGTCCTCGACGATCCCGGGCACCTCGGTCCCAGCCGCGGTCGCGGCCGGTTTCGCGCTCTCATCCGATTCCGGGGCGTCGGCAGTTTTCTCGGCCGCGGTTTCGGTCTCGACGGCCGGCGGCATCGAGTACAGCGCGAACCGGCCGGGTGCCTCCGACTGTTCCGCCCCGTTGGTGGCGGCGCCGGAGTTCGGTGCCGGAGCCTCGTCCTCGTCGAACACCGCCCACTCCGGGGTTTCCTCGGCTCGGGCGCCCAGCGCCTCGAACAGACGATCCCCCTTGATCGCGAGCGCGGTCATCGACTGCTGGATCCTCATCGTCGTCTGCAGGACCTGACTGACCGTCGTCATCGGCAGCGCGAGAGCGGTCGACGGCAGCTTGAGTGTCTCTTCGTAGGCGGTGACGGCGACCCCCGCCGCCACCCGAGCCATGAACGGTGGACGGATCATGCCCCCAAGACTGCCTCACGAGCCCCACGATTGGTAGCCGAGGGGGACCGTGACGGAAGCCGACGCGGGCTCTGCCCCACAGCGGCCCGTACCCTGGAGGCATGTCTGCGCCTGTTCCACTCGAAGTCGGTATTACACGCTCGGCGGGGACCGCGTCCGCAGGGAAGCGGGTGTTGCTCGCCGAACCCCGCGGATACTGCGCCGGGGTCGACCGCGCGGTCGAAACCGTGGAGAAGGCGCTCGAGAAGCACGGCGCGCCGATCTACGTGCGGAAAGAGATCGTCCACAACCGGCACGTGGTGGACACGCTCGCCGAGCGCGGGGTCGTGTTCGTCGACGAAACCGACCAGGTTCCGCCCGGATCGGTGCTGGTCTTCTCCGCACACGGGGTGTCCCCGGCGGTCCACCAGGCGGCCGCCGCCCGTGACCTGCACACCATCGACGCGACCTGCCCGCTCGTGACCAAGGTCCACCAGGAAGCCAAGCGCTTCGCCCGCGACGACTACGACATCCTGCTCATCGGGCACGAAGGCCACGAGGAAGTCGAGGGCACCGCAGGTGAGGCCCCCGATCACGTGCAACTGGTCGACGGCCCCGACGCCGTCGACGCCGTCCGGGTCCGCGACGAATCGAAGGTGATCTGGCTCTCGCAGACCACGCTGAGCGTCGACGAAACCATGGAGACCGTGAAACGGCTGCGCGAGAAGTTCCCGCAGCTCCAGGACCCGCCGAGCGACGACATCTGCTACGCCACCCAGAACCGTCAGGTTGCGGTGAAGGCGATGGCTCCCGAATGCGATCTCGTGATCGTCGTCGGATCACGCAATTCGTCGAACTCGGTGCGCCTCGTCGAGGTGGCGCTCGGTGCCGGCGCGAAGGCCGCGCACCTCGTCGACTACGCGCGTGAGGTCGATCCGGCCTGGCTCGACGGCGTCGAGACCGTCGGCATCACCTCGGGGGCGTCGGTGCCCGAGATCCTCGTGCGCGGAGTGCTCGATCTGCTCGCCGAACACGGCTACCGCGACGTGCAGACCGTCACCACCGCCAACGAGACGCTGGTGTTCGCGCTCCCACGCGAGCTGCGCGCAGCCAGGGCCAGGTAAGGCGGCTGCGCCGCCGGTGTGCCCTTGTGGCGGCCAGAGGCGCCAGATGTACGCACCGGCGCGAAGTGCAGCTCAGTCCTCGTAACGGTCGCGGTAACGCACCGCGGGCGGCGGGTAGGCGGGAGTGCTCACCTGCGGTC
>NZ_JBMBTE010000205.1:0-5294 GCF_048897285.1 Rhodococcus sp. O3 | reverse complement strand
CCAGCGCCGGATCGGTCACGGGGCCAGGGTCAGATGAGCGGAGGCGGCGCCGGCCTGGGCGCGCAGTTTGCGGACGGCCTCGCCGGGATCCGCGGCGCCGTACACGGCGGAGCCGGCGACGAAGCAGTCGACACCGGACTCGGCGGCCGCCTCGATGGTGTCGGTGTTGATGCCGCCGTCGATCTCCACGAGCAGGGTCAGTTCTCCGGAGTCGACGAGGCGACGCACGGCGCGGGCCTTCCCGAGCACGTCCGGGATGAACGACTGACCACCGAAGCCCGGTTCCACGCTCATCACCAGTAGCGTGTCGAATTCCTTCAGGATTTCGAGGTACGGCTCGATCGGGGTGCCCGGCTTGACCGACAGCCCGGCCTTGGCGCCCGCCGCGCGGATGTCGCGGGCGACGGCCACCGGGTTGTCGGTGGCCTCGGCGTGGAAGGTCACGTTGTGGGCGCCGGCTTCCGCGTACGGGGGTGCCCACCGGCCCGGATTCTCGATCATCAGGTGGCAGTCCAGCGGGATCTCGGTCGCGGCGAGCAGCGACTGCACGACCGGCAGGCCCAGCGTCAGGTTCGGAACGAAGTGCGCGTCCATGACGTCGACGTGGAGCCAGTCGGCACCGGCGACGGCGGCGGCCTCGTCGGCGAGGCGTGCGAAATCCGCGGACAGGATGGAAGGAGCGATCATCGGGTGGGCCACGTCGGCCTAGTCTAGTCGGGTCCGATCTTCCTGCCGTGCAGCCGGTGCGCTCGCGCGCAGTGCGTCCGGCGCGGCGAGATGCCACGCGCCGAACAGCAGGTCGCGCAGTTCCTGGGGGTCGACCCGGTCGAGGTCGACGAGGACGGCGCCGTAGCCGTCGTAGCTTTCGGTGGTGAAGTAGGCCGGATTGCCGGAGGCGAGCAGCGCCTTCTTCTTCGCCGTCTCGCACAGCACCATCAGTGCGGCCTCCGATTCGGAACACAGCCGCGCGAATCCGCGCCCGCGCACCGTCAGCGCCGGGGTCCGGTACCACGTCGATTCGGTGACCTCCGGCAGGTCGGAGACTGCTTCCACCACCTCGGCCCAGGTCGTCATGTGACCAGTGTGCCCCGAGGGGACCGCGCGCGGACCGACTCGGCATTCCGACGGCTCGGCCGCGCGCGAAGGAGCCTGCCTAGATTTCTGTATATTCCGATATTCCGTCAGAGACGTTATCCGGCCCTCGAGGGACGTTGTTGATCCACGCCCCGAGAGATTCGACTACGCGGCGGTCCCGGTCTCGGGCATCGAATCGGAGCGAACCGGGTACACCTCCGGCATCTCCCGCGCGCCGAAGAAGGAGCCCGCCCCGATGGCCGAGTCCACCCCGCCCGCCCCCTCGAATCCCTCGGTGTTCGTGTTCGCCCCGTCCCCGCTGTTGACGGTCACGGTCGAGTGCGCCCCGGACGGCAGCGACGAACTGCACGTGCATGCCGGCGGGCAGGGTATCTGGATCGCCCGGATGGCGGCGACGCTGGGTGCGGACGTCACGCTGTGCGGAGTGTTCGGCGGCGAGACCGGCCGGATCCTGCGTCACCTGCTCGAATACGAGGGCATCTCGGTCCGCGGGATCGACACGTCCGGCGCCAACGGCGGCTACGTGCACGATCGGCGGGGTGGCGAACGTGAGGAGATCGCGCACGTCGCGCCCACGGTGCTCACGCGTCACGAGGTCGACGACCTGTTCGCGCTGTCCCTCGAGACCGGGCTGCGCTCCGACGTGGCCGTTCTCGGCGGTGCCCACAGCGACACCACGGTCCCGCCGGAGATGTACGGCCGATTGGCGGGTGATCTGCACGCGATGGGCGTCCCGGTCGTCGCGGATCTGTCCGGGCCGCAGCTGACCGGTGTGCTCACCGGAAATCCGACGGTGCTGAAGGTCGCGCACGACGATCTGATGGAGGACGGCCGGGCAGCGTCCGACGATGTGCCGACGCTGGTGAGGTCCATGCGCAAGCTGGCCGAAGCGGGCGCGCAGAATGTCGTCGTCTCGCGCGCCGGCGACCCGGCGCTGGCACTGGCCGACGACGGACTGTGGGAAGTGACGTCGCCGCCGCTGACCAGTGTCGATCACCGCGGCGCGGGTGATTCGATGACCGCGGGCATCGCGACCGCTCTCGCCCACGGCGAATCGCTGGTCGACGCGCTCCGGTTGGGCGCCGCCGCGGGGGCGATGAACATCACCCGGCGGGGATTGGCGACGGGACGCCGCGACCTGGCCACCCGTCTCGTCGAGTCGGTCGGCGTTCGGCGCGCCGAAGGTGAGGAGTCCTGATGCGGGCGTTGGTGACCAACGACGACGGTATCGACAGCCGAGGACTCGGTGTTCTCGCTCGCCTCGCCGTCGAGGCCGGACTGGACGTGGTGGTGGCGGCTCCGCACACCGAGCGCAGCGGTGCGAGCGCATCGCTGACCGCGCTCGCGGAGGACGGCCGGCTGGCGGTCGTCGAACGACAGTGGCCGGATCTGCCCGATGTGCCGATCCGGGCGGTGGAGGCCTCTCCGGCGCTGATCGGATTCGTCGCCGCGCACGGGGCGTTCGGTCCCGCGCCCGACGTGGTGCTGTCCGGGATCAACCACGGTCCCAACACCGGCCACGCGATTCTGCATTCGGGAACCGTCGGGGCGGCGCTGACCGCGGCAACGCACGGCGCGCTCGCGCTGGCGGTGTCGGTGGCCTCCGCGGATCCGCAGAACTGGGACACCGCCGAACAGGTTGCCCGACGCGCGCTGGAATGGGTGCTGGAGTCCGGGCAGCGCGGTTCGGTGCTCAACATCAACGTTCCGGATGTTCCTCCGGACGAGTTCCGCGGGCTCCGGTTGGCTCCCCTGGCCGCGTTCGGTGCGGTCCAGGCCGATATCGGGGAGATCGGCGAGGAGTTCGTGACGGTAACCTTCCGGGAGATCCGTGCCGACGAGCGCGACGAGACCGACGCGGGTCTCGTCGCGCAGGGCTGGGCGACGGCGACGGCACTGCGGGCACCCGTCGAGGCGGCCGAGGTCGACCTGGAGGCACTCGCGTGGACGGGTCCCGGGCTCCCCTAGATCAGCGGGATCGGGCGAGTTCGTAGAACCGGTCGATGTCCTCGCGCCGGCACACGTGGCTGCCGGCGGTCAGCAGCGCCGCCGATCCGCAGGCGATGCCGAGCGCGAGTGCATCGCGCAGCGACTGTTCCTGCAGCAGACCCACGACCAGGCCCGCGACCATGCTGTCGCCCGCGCCCACGGCGCTGCGAACCGGCACGTCCAGCGCCGGTACTTCCACGGCGTCGTCGGCGGACACCATGATCGCGCCCTGTGCGCCGAGGGACACCACGACGATCTCGGCGACCCCGGCGTCGACGAGTTCCCGTGCCGCAGCGGTCCGGGTCTCGGTGTCCGGCAGGTCCCGGCCGACCCACTCGCACAGTTCGTCGAGGCTCGGCTTGACGAGGAAGACGCCCGATTCGATGCTGGTCAGCGCGTCGCCGGAGGAGTCGAGCACGAAGCGGGCGCCGACCTTGTGCGCGACGTCCGCGATGCGCCGCACGAACGTGCCGGGCACGCCCGGCGGGAAGCTGCCGCTGGCCACGACGTAGCGGGCGCCGGAGGCGGCGGCCACCAGCGCCTCGAGACAGCGTTCCTGTTCGTCGGGGGTCAGCTCGGGACCGGGGGTGACGAACCGGTATTCCTTCCCGGTGCTGCGGTCGATAGCGGTGAAGCACTCGCGGGTGTCGTCGGCGATCTCCACGATGTGCTCTTCGACGTCGTCGTCGTCGAGCAACCCGCTCATCTGCTTGCCGCGTGCCCCACCGGCCGGGTACACCGCCGCGGCGGACGCGCCCAGCACCCGGGCGACCTTGGCGACGTTCACCCCTCCCCCGCCCGCGTCGTAGAACGGTTCGTCGCACCGGAGTTTCCGGGTGGGTACGACCTCGTCGGCGAACGTGGTGACGTCGAGCGCCGGGTTGAGGGTCAGGGTGACGATGTCGGGCACGAACTGTCCTTCCGTCCGAGGTGGCGGGCTCGGGTGTCAGCCCGGTGGTCGATGTCAGCCCAGCGGCTTGCGGAGCGCGGCCATGAACATGGCGTCCGTGCCGTGCCGGTGCGGCCACAGCTGGACACCGGGTCCGGGTCCGAGCCGCGGCACCCCCGGCACGAGTTCGCGGGTGTCGAGTTGTTCGACGCCGTGCCGGCGCACCGCGTCGGCGACGATCGCGACGGTCTCGGACACGTGCGGCGAACACGTCGCGTACAACACGACTCCGCCGGGTCGCAGCAGCCCGATCGCCGAGGCCAACAGTTCCTTCTGCAGCCGCACCAGTTCGGCGACATCGCCGGGCTGCCGTCGCCAGCGGGCCTCGGGACGGCGACGCAGCGCCCCGAGACCGGTGCACGGGGCGTCGACGAGGATCCGGTCGTAACCGGCGTCGAGACCGGGATCGCGGCCGTCGGCGACGTGCACCGTGACGGGCAGGCCCCGGGTGGTCTTGCGGACCAGGTCGGCGCGGTGTTCGACCGGTTCGACCGCGTCGACGGTGAAGCCGTCGAGGTCGGCGAGGGCACCGAGCAGTGCCGCCTTCCCGCCGGGTCCGGCGCACAGGTCGAGCCAGCGGCCGTTGTCGTTCCCCTCGAGCGGCGCGAGCGTGAGGGCGCGGGCCACGAGCTGGCTGCCCTCGTCCTGCACCGCGGCCATGCCTTCGCGCACCGCGTCGAGCCGGCCGGGGTCGCCGTGTTCGAGGTGTACCGCGTAGGGCGACCAGGGACCGATCTCGCCGCCGGTCGCGAGGGCGAGTTCCTCGGCGGTGATGACACCGGGCCGCGCCACCAGGTGCACGATCGGCCGGGCGTCGTCGGCGGCGAGGACCTCCGCCAGTTCTCCGGCGTCGACGCCGAGGGAGTTCGCGAACGCCTGGGCGATCCACACCGGGTGCGGGTACCGGAACGCGAGGTATCCGACAGGATCGCGTTCCCGGTCCGGGGCGAGCTCGGCGACCCATTCGTCCTCGGTGCGCTCTCCAATCCGCCGGAGTACAGCGTTGACGAACCCGGCTCTGCCGGAACCGAATTCGGATCGGACGAGGTCGACGCTGGTCGTGACGGCGGCGTGCGGGGCGATGCGGGTCCGCAGCAACTGGTAGGCACCGAGGCGCAGCGCGTCGAGCAGCGGGCCGTCGATCTCGTCGACGGGACGATCCGCGGCGGCGGCGATGACGGCGTCGAGCAGACCCTGCGCGCGGGCCGCGCCGTAGGTCAGTTCCGTGGCCAGCGCCGCGTCGCGGGTGTCCAGGCGGCGC
>NZ_JBMBTE010000204.1:0-5420 GCF_048897285.1 Rhodococcus sp. O3 | reverse complement strand
GGACCCGAACTACCCGTCGGTGCCGTCGACCCACTGCACGAGCTGGAACACGATGCCGTTGGGATCGAGCATCTGGAAGTAGCGCTCCCCCCACGGCTCGGTCTCGATCGGGGTGACGATGCGGACGCCTTCGCCCCGGAGCCGCTCGTATTCGGCGTCGATGTCGTCGACGACGAACGCCACGAGCGTCCCCTGCCCGGCGGCACCGGCATGGCTGGCCGGTTTGAAGGTACCGAGCCCGGTACGCAGGAAGATCAGGTTGAATCCCGCGTCCTCGCGGGCGAGGGACACGAAACCGTCGGCGGACATCTCCGGGGCGAAACCCAGGTGCCGGATCGCGAACTCCGCCGACGCCTCGACGTCTACGACATTGAGGGACAGGGCGCTGCCGGTGATTTGCACGAGAACACTCCTTCTTGTGGGATGCCGCCGGTTAACGTACACCGTACGGCGGTTGTTCCCGGAGGTCCGGCAGGTTGTTTCGTGCACGCCCGGCAGGCACCATGAAAACGCCCCGAACACCCCGTTCACCTCGGAGGCACTCATGACCGACATCGATACCGCCCCCACGGTCGAGGCCCTTGCACAACGGGTCCTCGACGCATCGCTCGGAACGGTCGACCTGATCGCCATCTATATCGGCGACCGGCTCGGCTGGTACCGCAGTCTCGCCGCGGACGGTCCGGCCACACCGGAGGAACTGGCCGAGCGTACCGGCACCCATCCTCGTTATGCCCGCGAATGGCTCGAGCAACAGGCCGCGACCGGGCTGCTCGTCGCGAGCGACGGAGATCCGCGGCGCTACACCCTCCCGGAGGCCGCGGCCGAGGTTCTCACCGACGAGCGCAGCCTCAACTACCTCAGCCCGATGGCACGCATGTTCTGCGGTTTCGCCGTCCACCTGCCCGAACTGCTCACCGCCTACCGCACCGGCGGCGGCGTGAGCTGGGCGGACCTCGGTGCGGACGCGCGGGAATCGCAGGCCGCGATGAACCGGCCGTGGTTCGAGAACGCCCTGCCGGCGGCGCTGGCGTCGGTGCCGGAACTCCACGACAGGCTGCGGAAGCCGGGGATCGAGATCGCCGACATCGGTTGCGGTGGAGCATGGTCGACGATCGCCCTGGCGCGTGCGTATCCGCAGGCCCGGGTGACCGGCTACGACATCGATCCGGCGACCGTAGCCCTTGCGACGTCCAATGTCGCCGAACACCCGGATGTTTCGGACCGTGTCACGATCATCGAAGCGGATGCTCAGGGCCTTCCGGAAGGACGATTCTCGGCCGCGTTCGCGTTCGAGTGCATCCACGACATGCCCCGGCCTGTGGAAGTGCTCGGCGCGATGCGGCGGGCACTGACCGATGACGGCGTGGTCGTCGTGATGGACGAAGCGGTCGCGGACGAGTTCACCGCACCCGCAAACGAAGTCGACCGCCTCATGTACGGGTTCAGCCTGACCTGCTGCCTGCCCGACAGCATGAGTCACCCCGGCTCGGTCGGGACCGGAACCGTGATGCGCATGCCGACGTTGCGCCGCTACGCGCTCGAAGCCGGGTTCGCCGACGTGTCGGTCCTGCCGATCGAGAACTTCGATCTGTGGCGTTTCTACCTGCTCACCGCGTAGTGATCGTGCGGCCGCCCCGACCGCGGCCGCACGATCCGTTCCGACTCCTCGCTATTCTCCCGCGAGGTCGGCCGACAGGTCCGCGACCACGACGCCCTCGGGCACCCGGACCTCTTCGATCGGTTCGGGCCGGTCGTCGAACTCGAGCTTCAGCGCCCGGCACATGGTGGCGTGCATGTCGTACATGCACGTGATGTACGTCAGTTCGAGGATCTCGGAGTCGGAGAGCTCCGCCTGCAGGACGGCGAACACCTCGTCGGGCACGCGGCCACCGTCGTGGACGAGTCCGTCGGTGTAGGCGAGCACGGCGCGTTCGAGCGGGGAGAACAGGTCGCTGATCTGCCAGGACGGGATCGCGGCGATCTTCTCGTCCGCCATGCCGAGCGACCGCATCTGCTTGCAGTGCTGCGAGAAGACGAACTGGCTTCCGCGGGCGTACCCGGCGCGTGCCTGGCCGAGTTCCCGCAGGTGGGGATCCAGTTTCGCGTTCCGGTAGAGCGAGAATCCGCGCACCGCGTGCCGGAACACCGAGGGTGACTGGGCGAAGACCGTCCACCAGTCACCCGGGGTGGCGTGGATGGTGCCGTGATCGACGGCGGGATCCTTGTCCGGGCCGAACAGCCTGTCGTAGAAGAAGAGGATCTTCTCGTCGGTCACCTCGGCGCGGGGGACCTCACGAAGTCGGGGCATGGCGGGCTCCTTTCGGGTTTGTCAGCGGACGCTCGTCGCGCGCCGGTCGGCGGCGGTCTTCGGCTCGTGCCGGACATCATCTTCCGTGAATTCTCGTGTCCAGCACGCGAATTCCAGAAGAGCGCCGTCCGGATCCTGGAAGTAGAACGATCGCACGAAGGTGCCGGCATGCACCTCCCGGGACACCCCCGCGGGGCTGTCGTCGTGGTTGAGGACACGGCTGACCGCGATGCCCTCGGCCTTCAGTCGGCTGCGGTACTCGTCGAACTTCTCCGGCGGCACCGCGAAGGCGACGTGGTTCATGGAGCCGACGGCGCTGGCGAGTTCGCCCTGGTCCGGCAGGCCCTTGGGTGCGGCGATACCCGGTGCGGCGTCAGGGGAATCCGCGAGCCAGAAGAACGCGAGGGTGTTCCCTCCTCCGCAGTCGAAGAAGAAGTGCTGGCCGAGTCCGTCGGGCAGGTCGAGCGTCTTGACGAGCGGCATGCCCAGCACGCCCGAGTAGAAGTCGATGGTGCGTCGCATGTCGGAGCACACGAGCGCGAGGTGGTTGATTCCGCGGAATTCGAACTTCGGATCCGAGTTGTTCATTGCGATCCCTTTCGGCGCGATGACGAGGAAGAATGTGTCGTGGCTGTGGCCGAAAAATGACTTGACAGTCATGTCATCTTCTTGGATAGTTTGACCGTGGCCAAGTCATCTGTCAACACCCCGTCCGTCCCTGCACCGGTCGACACCCTGACCGCACGCGGCCGCAAGACCCGCGATGCACTGCTCGACGCTGCCCGCACCGTGTTCGAGACCGTCGGTTTCCCCGACACGCGGGTCGAACAGATCTCACAGGAGGCCAAGGTCTCCTACGGAACGTTCTACCGCTACTTCGAATCCAAGGAAGACATCTTCCGCGAGCTCAGCACACGCCTGTTCGAGGACGTGCACCGTCGCGAACCCGCAGAGCCCGACCTGTCCCCCGCCGCCCGTCTCGTCGCGTCCAACCGCTCCTACTACCAGGCGTACCGGCGCAACGCGCGACTGATGGCGATCGTCGAGCAGGTCGCGACGTTCAACGACGAGTTCCGCGCGCTGCGTCAGCAGCACCGCCAGCAACTGGTCGAACGGACGTCGCGGGCGATCGCCCGCTGGCAGGCCGACGGGCTCGTCCGCTCCTCGCTCGACCCGGTGTTCGCGGCCCGTGCCATGGCCGCGATGGTCGACCACACCCTCTACCTCTGGCTCGTCCAGGGCGACGAGGCCGACGAGGAACGGCTGCTGGACACCCTGGACCAGATGTGCCTCGGCGCCCTGGGACTCGACCCCGACACCGCATAGCTGCGAGGAGAACTCTGCCCCATGAACGGCATGTCCCCATGAACGACCTCGCCGATCGCTTCTTCGCCGCCGTCGAACGCGGCGACGAGGCGACACTCATCAAGATGTACGCGCCCGACGCGTGTATCTGGCACAACGACGACGGCCTCGAGCAGACCGTTTCCGAGAACCTCCGAGTACTGCGGTGGCTCGCGCGGACGCTCGAGGACTTCCGTTACGAAGACATCCGCCGGCACATCCTGCCCGACGGATTCGCTCAGCAACACGTGGTCCGCGGCGTCCTCCCGGGGCACGGCCCCCTGGAGATCCCCGCCGGCCTGTTCGTCCGCGTCGAGGACGGACACATCTCCCGCATCGACGAGTACGTCGACTCCGCCGCGATCCGACCCCTTCGCGAGATCGGTTCCCGCAACCGAACATCGCGCACCTAACACGAGAGGGAACACTCACATGACGGTGAACCACCCCGACGACGAGCTCGCCGACCTGCGCGCCCGGATGCGCGCCTTCATCGACGGCGAGGTCATCCCCGCCGAACCGGTCCTCACCCGTGAGGGTGACGACGCCCGGAAGACGCTCGACGGATTGCGTTCCCGCGCCAAGGAACTCGGACTCTGGGCTCTCGGGCATCCGGCCGACGTCGGCGGCGGGGGCGTGCCGTTCCTCGACTTCGTCTACCTCAACGAGATCATCGGACGCTCTGAATTCGGTCAGCTCGCCGTGGGTTCGGTGTCCATGCAGGACACGCTGATGCTGCGCAAGCACGGCACCGAGGAGCAGAAGAAGCGGTGGATCCCGCCGCTGGTCGCCGGGGACTTCCTGCCGTCCGTCGGCCTGACCGAACCCGACGTCGCCGGCTCGGACCCGACCCTGATCGAGACCCGCGCGGAACTCGACGGCGACACCTGGGTCATCAACGGGCACAAGTGGTTCACCACCGGTGTCGCCGACGCCGGATACTGCTCCGTCTTCGCCCGCACCGAACCCGAGTCCACGCCGCGCCACTCACGGATCAGCGCGATCATCGTGCCCACCGACACCCCCGGGTTCGAGATCGTCCGCTCGATCCCGACCATGGGACACGACCCGAGCGACCACTACGAGGTCCGGCTCACCGACGTCCGCGTCCCGGCCGCCAACCTCCTCGGGGAGCGTGGCAAGGGGTTCGTCGTCGCCCAGGATCGTCTCGGCCCCGGCCGGATCTTCCACTGCATGCGCTGGCTCGGCCAGGCACAGCGGGCCTTCGAGCTGATGTGCGAGCGCGCGAACGTCCGCTACGTGCACGGCTCGCTCCTCGCCGAGAAGGGCGAGATCCACCGCTACGTGGCGGAATCGGCAGCCGAGATCCACGCGGCGCGGCTGATGACCCTCGACGCGGCTCGTGCCATGGACGCCGGCGAGGACGCGCGGGTCCAGATCGGCCTGATCAAGTTCTGGGGTGCCCGGATGCTCCACAACGTCGTCGATCGTGCGATCCAGGTCCACGGGGCGCTGGGCCTGACCGGCGACACGCCGCTCGAGGAGATGTACCGCCGGGCCCGGTACGCGCGGATCTACGACGGCCCCGACGAAGTGCACCGCATGTCGACGGCGCGTCGTCTCCTGCGCGACCCCGAGGCGGCACCGTGGCGATGACCGAATCCCCCACCACCACACTCGCCGACGGCATCGCCGACGTCCTGACCGGCGCGCGAGGCGAGACCGTCACGGTCGCGGACGTGCACCGGCTCACCGGCGGGGCGAGCAGGCAGGTGTGGTCCGTCGAGGCGCACGCCGCCGACGG
>NZ_JBMBTE010000203.1:0-5518 GCF_048897285.1 Rhodococcus sp. O3 | reverse complement strand
TGCGATCGGCGGGCCGGTCTGCGGGATTCGGTCACTGTGCACGCACCTTCGGGTCGAGTCGGGCACCGCGGGCCCAGTCGGCTGCGATCATCGCCTTCTTGCCGGGCGGTTGCACCTGCCCGAGTTTCACCGCGGTGGTGGCGGTGCCGACGAGCACCCCGTTCTTGCGGATCTCGATCTCGCCGGGTTCGAGGATCTCGTCGGTGACCGTGACCGGCCCGACCTTCACCCGCAGCTCACCGATCATCGTCCAGGCTCCCGGCGCGGGCGTGACCGCGCGGATGCGCCGGTCGACGACGTGCGCGGGATGCGTCCACGTGATCCGGGCGGATTCGACGGTTACCTTCGGTGCGTAGGACACGCCGTCGGCGGATTGCGGGACGGCGGTGAGCAGTCCGTCCTCGAGACCGTCCAGCGTCGATTCCAGCAGCCCGGCGCCGGAGTCGGCGAGGCGGCCGAGCAGGTCCCCGGCGGTGTCGCTCGGCCGGATCGTCTCGGTGACCACTCCGTACACGGGGCCGGTGTCGAGGCCCGCCTCGAGGCGGAAGGTGGTGGCGCCGGTGATCTCGTCGCCGGCCGCGATCGCGGCCTGTACCGGGGCCGCGCCGCGCCACGCCGGCAGCAACGAGAAGTGGAGGTTCACCCAGCCGTGTTCGGGGATGTCGAGCACGGGCTGCGGCAGCAGCGCCCCGTAGGCGACGACCGGACAGCAGGCCGGGGCCAGTTCGGTCAGGCGGGCCATGAACTCCGGGTCCCGCGGCGAGGCCGGGGTGAGGACCTCGATGCCGTGTTCGCCGGCGAGTTGCCCGACAGCCGATCGCACGACCTTGCGGCCGCGCCCGGCGACCGTGTCGGGGCGGGTGACGACGGCGACGACCTCGTGCCGGGGCGATTCGATCAGCCGGCGCAGCGACGGGACGGCGGGTTCGGGAGTGCCCGCGAAGACGACGCGCATGTCAGCGCACCGCCGGGGTGCGCCGGACGGGGCGGCCGCGCCGCGGTGAGGTGAGGAACGGGACGACCGAACTTGTCACGAATGCTGCTCCCGGGATTCGACGATGGTGCCCCACAGTCTAGGGACCGTCACGGTCCGGAACGGACACCCCGGCCGACACGCGGCCCGTCGGTCAGAAGTTGCTCTCGAGGATGACCTCGGGGATGCCGGTGCCCAGCGCGACCGGCACACAGGGGGCGAGACCGTAGCTGTCCGGGTCGAGGGTCTGCCGGATCAGGCTGAGCGTGAAGTTGTCGTAGGGCATGTTGAAGTGTCCGGTCAGGTTCTGCGGGCACAGATCCTGGACCACCAGATTCACCGCGCCGGGCCCGTGCAGGGCGACGTTGCTCGACGGCTGGATCACTTCGTCGACGCTGGTGCCGATGGTGGTGTAGTCGACGCCGGGCACGGTGTCGGTGGGGTTGTTCAGCTCGGTGAGCAGTTCCGAGCCCTGCGCCTGCTGCACGAGCGCGATCGAGAACTCCTCGGCGACGATGTCGGACGCGCCGGGGATCTGCTCGGCGATGGGTCCCAGGCCGTAGAAGGTGCCGCCGTAGCTCGGTGAAGCCACCCCGACCCACCGGTGGACCGCGGCCGCGCCCCCCAGCCGGTTGATGTAGTAGCGAGAGACGGTCGCGCCCTGCGAGAACCCGACGACGTCGACCTCCTCGGCGCCGGTCGCGGCACGCACGGTGTCCACGAATTCCCCGAATTGCCGTGCGCTGACCCGGATGTCGCCGGTGCCGTAGTCGTCGGCTCCGGCTGCCTTCCCGAAGTTCAGGGCATACACGCACCATCCGGAGTCGGCGAGCAGCGGCGCGAGCGCGGCGAAGTCGGTGTAGCTGTTCGAGTCGGTGCCGTGCGCGACCACCACGGGTCGCGGGTGCTGCGCGGACGGGACGCAGCCGAAGTCGTTGGCTCCCGGCGGAGCCGCGTCCGGGTGGTCGTCGGCATAGGCCGCTGCCTGGGCGGAACTCGCAGCCGGGGGTGCGGGGGCGCGGGGCACGCTCGCGGTGGATCCGCCCGGCTGGGCGGTGGCGGAACCACCAGCGATGATCAGGGCGGCGCACGCGGCCGCGAGTACTGCGCTGGTTCGTCGCCCGCCGCCCATGTTCGCGCCTTCCGACCGCTCGACGTGTCGGGATTCGCCATCGCGGCGACGGCGCAATCCTGTGAAAAGTGTAGAGGGAACCGGCTCGGCTCGGAGGTTGTGCGGATGGCCACTGCCGACCCGGTTTCCGCGGGTGACGGACCGCGTTTCGAACTCCCGTTATCGGGTACCGCCGCAGGCATGACCGACATCGACCGCATCCGCGAACCCTGGGGCACCCGCACCCCCTACGCGCCGGGCGAGCCCTGGCCGATCCGAGTGGACTGCTATCTGGCCGACGGGCTGGACGAGGGCGACGTCGATGCCTGGGTGCAGTCGGCGACGATTCTGCACTCGAACGGCGACGGGCTCGACATTGCCGTCAAGGACGGCCGGATCGTCGGGGTGCGCGGGCGCGCGGTGGATCGGGTCAATCACGGCCGGCTCGGGCCGAAGGATCTGTTCGGGTGGCAGGCCAATCACTCCCCCGACCGGCTGACGACTCCGTTGATCCGCCGCGACGGCACGCTCGTGGAGACGGACTGGGATACCGCGATGGATGCCGTCGCCGATCGCACCCGCGAGTTGCTGGCGGAACGTGGCCCGAGTTCGATCGGCTTCTACACGACCGGACAGCTGTTCCTCGAGGAGTACTACACGCTGGCGCTGATCGGACACGGGGGCATCGGCACCAATCACATGGACGGCAACACCCGGCTGTGCACCGCGACCGCGGCCGCCGCGTTGAAGGAGTCCTTCGCGTGCGACGGCCAGCCAGGCTCCTACGCCGACATCGACCACGCCGACGTGATCGCCCTCTACGGGCACAACATGGCCGAGACCCAGAGTGTGCTGTGGAGCCGGGTGCTCGACCGGTTGGCGGGCCCGAATCCCCCGGCGGTGGTGTGCGTCGACCCGCGGCAAACACCGGTGGCGCGGGCCGCCACCGTTCACCTTGCGCCCAAGCCGGGGACGAACGTGATGCTGATGAACGGGCTGCTGCACGAGATCGTGCGCAACGGCTGGATCGACCGGGACTACATCGAGGCGCACACCGTCGGATTCGCGGAGCTGCAGAAACAACTCGAGGACTATCCGCCCGCACGGGTCGCCGAGGTGTGCGACGTCCCGCTCGACGACCTGCTGGAGGCGGCCCGCATCCTCGGCGGCGCCGAACGTCTGGTGTCGACCGTGTTGCAGGGTTTCTACCAGTCCCACCAGGCCACCGCGGCGGCGGTGCAGGTGAACAACGTCCACCTGATCCGGGGCATGCTCGGCAAACCGGGGTGCGGGGTGCTGCAGATGAACGGCCAGCCGACGGCGCAGAACACCCGCGAATGCGGTGCCGACGGGGACCTGCCCGGCTTCCGGAACTGGGCCAACGACGAGCACGTCCAGGAGCTGGGGCGGGTGTGGAACATCGATCCGATGCGCATTCCGCACTACACCGCGCCGACGCACCTGATGCAGATGCTGCGTTACGTCGAGGACGGCTCGATCCGGTTCCTCTACGTCAGCGGCACCAACCCGGCGGTGTCGCTCCCGGAGCTGGGCCGCATCCGGGAGATCCTCGCCCAGGAGCGGCTGTTCCTCGTGGTGCAGGACATCTTCCTGTCCGAGACCGCGCAGCTGGCCGACGTGGTGCTCCCGGCCGCGACGTGGGGCGAGAAGACCGGCACGTTCACCAACGTGGACCGCACCGTGCACCTGTCGGAGAAGGCGGTCGATCCGCCCGGTCAGGCCCGCGCCGACCTGGACATCTTCGTCGACTACGCCCGTCGAATCGGGTTGCAGGACAAGGACGGGCAACCGCTGGTGAAGTGGTCCACCGCGGAGGAGGCGTTCGAGGCGTGGAAGCGGTGCTCGGCGGGGCGGCCGTGCGACTACACCGGCATCACCTACAACCGGCTGCGCGGCGGCAGCGGCATCCAATGGCCGTGCAACAGCGACAATCCCGACGGCACCGAACGCCTCTACGAGGACGGGAAGTTCTGGAGTTCACCGGACTATTGCGAGAGCTACGGCCGCGACATGGTCACCGGTGCGCCGCTCGAACCGACCGAGTACAAGGCCATGAACCCACTGGGGAAGGCGATCCTCAAGGCGGGCGAATACCTGCCGGCGCACGAGCTCGTGTCCGAGGAGTTTCCCTATCACCTCACCACCGGGCGCACGCTGTATCACTTCCACACCCGGACGAAGACGGGCCGCGCGCCGCAGCTGCAGCAGGCCGCCCCCGAGGTGTGGGTGGAGATGTCGGTCTCCGACGCCCGGCGACACGGCTGGTCGGAGGGAGATCTGTTGCGCATCACCACCCCTCGGGGCCGGGTGGACGCGAAGCTGCGGATCTGCGGGATCCGTCCGGGGGTGTTGTTCCTGCCGTTCCACTACGGCTACTGGGACACCCCGGGCGGTCACGAGCCCGGTGGCGCCGAGGGCCGGGCAGCGAACGAGCTGACGCTCACCGACTGGGACCCGGCGTCCAAGCAGCCGTTGTTCAAGGGCGGCGCGGCCCGCGTCGAACGGGTTGCAGCCGGCGACGGCACGCCGTCCGCCGCGCCCACGACGACCGCCTCGAAGCCGGAGGACGCAGGGGTCCCGGAGACCGGCGGCGGTCCGGACGCCACCGCGACCGAGACGTTCGTCGAATCCCCCACAGGCGCAACGAACGCCGGAGGTGCACAGTGAACAACAAGGTGGGACTTGCGATCCGGGAGTTGCACCGCTCGGAGAACGAGCTGGCCGGCCGGCTGCTGCAGATCTCCGACCGGCACAAGGCCGATCACGAGATCTTCCATCTGGGGCGGGATCTCGCGCGATGGTCGCAGCAGCACGTCCGCGAACTCGCCCGCGTCGGACGGGACTACGACCTCGATCTCGATGCCGAGCCGGCGGAGGACCACAGCATCCTGGCTACCCTCCGCCAGAAGGGCAGCGAGCTGGTCGGCCGGCATCACGATCCCTCGCTGCTGTTGCTGCGGGACCTGCGGGAGATCCACCGCACGGCAGCCGGGGTCTCGCTGGACTGGGAGATCCTCGCCCAGACCGCGCAGGCGCTGCAGGACCGCGAACTGCTCGACACGGCAGAACGCTGCCATCCACAGACCCTGCGTCAGATGCGCTGGGCGAATGCGAAGCTCAAGGAGAGTTCCGCGCAGATCATGGTGACCGGGTGAGATGAACGCCCCGCCGCGCGACCACGGGTGCGTGACCTTCGTTACATCCCCGCGGGAACCATTCGCCGGGCGTGGTTCGTCCTATCCTGTGACGACCCTTTGTCACCGATCACAGAGAGAGCCATGCGACGCGCCAAGCGCAAACCTCGAAGACCCCGCCCGCCCCACGGTGACGGACATCCCGCCACCCCAGGATCGGCATCGACATGCTGACCGCCCTCGGAATCCTTCTCGGAATTCTCGTAGTCCTCGCGATCA
>NZ_JBMBTE010000202.1:0-5635 GCF_048897285.1 Rhodococcus sp. O3 | reverse complement strand
GCCGCGTTGGTCACGAGCGAGATGCCGAGCACGCGCGCTCCCGCGGCGCGCGCGGCGATCGTCTCGTGCACCGTGGACATGCCGACGAGGTCGGCGCCGAGGGTGCGCAGCATCCGGATCTCGGCCGGCGTCTCGTAGTGCGGGCCCGGCAGACCCGCGTACACCCCCTCCGCGAGCGAGGGGTCGATTTCGCGGGCGAGGCTGCGCAGGTCGGCGGAGTAGGCGTCGACGAGATCGACGAACTGGGCGCCGACCAGCGGCGACCGGCCGGTGAGATTGAGGTGGTCGGAGATGAGCACGGGTTCGCCGACCTTCAGGTCCGGGCGGATGCCGCCCGCGGCATTCGTGAGGATCACGGTGCGGGCGCCGGCCGCGACGGCGGTGCGCACCGGATGCACGACGCGGCTGAGGTCGTGGCCCTCGTAGGCGTGGATGCGCCCGGCCAGCAACAGCACCGGTGTCCGTCCGACGGTCACCGAATGGACGGTTCCGGGATGACCGGCCGCGGTCGGCGGGGTGAAGCCGGGCAGGTCGTTCATGGGTACGTCCGCGACGGTCGGCCCGAACCGTTCGACGGCGGCGCGCCAGCCCGAGCCGAGCACCACGGCGACCGGGTGGGCGGCCACTCCGGTGCGCTCGGCGAGGACGGCGGCGGCCCGTCCGGCTTCGGCGGGGGGATCGAGGATCGCGTCGGCTGCTCCCATGGCGCTCGACCCTAATGCCAACCGGCTTGTTACTCACGAGTAGGTAGTGGGTCTATCCTCGTGTCCATGCCTTATCTCGAACGCGACGGCGACGTCTTCGTCCTGTACCTCGGCGACCGGGACCGGGAGGTCGACGAGAACCGCTTCCACCCCGACCGGCTGGCCGAGATCGGCGCGCTGCTCGACGAGGTCGAGGCCCACGAGGGTCCCGCCGCGCTCGTGACCGCCGCGACCGGCAAGTTCTGGAGCAACGGCCTCGACACCGACTGGATCTTCGGGAACCTGCCCGACCTGCCCGGCTATCTCGACACCGTGCACGCGCTGTACGTGCGGATGCTGACCTTCCCCGCCGCGACCGTCGCCGCGATCCAGGGCCACGCGTTCGGCGCCGGCGCGATGCTCGCCCTCACCCACGACTTCGCGGTGATGCGCGCCGACCGCGGCTTCTGGTGCCTGCCCGAGGTGCAGCTCGGCATGCCGTTCACCGTCGGCATGTCCGCGCTGCTGCGCACCCGATTGACCCCTGCCACCGCGGTCGAGGCCGTCACCACGAGCCGCCGCTACGGAGGCTCCGACGCGCTGGCCGCCGGGATCGTCGCGCAGGCCGTCGACGGGGACGCGGTCCTGGCCGCGGCGGTCGAGCGGGCGGCGGGACTGACCTCGACCCGCGGCGCGAACCTCGGCGTCGTCAAACGCGGCCTGCACGCACCCCTCGTCGCCGCACTCGAGACGAAGACCGACGAGTCGAACTTCCGCTTCGGCTGACCGTTGGGCCGGGCGATCGGCATGACAGACTGGACTATGTGACGACCGAAGCGGACAAGGTGATCGAGGCTGCGTCCGACGAGCTCATCGCCCTCTCGCATTCGATTCACGCGGAACCGGAACTCGCGTTCGACGAGCACCGCAGTGCCGCAAAGGTCGTCGAGGTCCTGCGCGCCGCGGGATTCGAGATCCGCACGGGGATCGCCGATCTCCCGACCGCGTTCGACGCCCGTTTCGGCAGCGGCGAACTCGTCGTCGGGATCTGCGCCGAGTACGACGCGCTGCCCGGCATCGGTCACGCCTGCGGGCACAACATCATCGCCGCCGCTGCCGTCGGCGCCGGTCTCGGTCTCGCGTCCGTCGCCGATGCCCTGGGAGTCGCCGTGCGGGTCATCGGAACCCCCGCCGAGGAGACCGGCGGGGGCAAGGTGCTCATGCTCGAGCGCGGCGTGTTCGACGACGTCGCCGCGGCGATGATGGTGCATCCGGGCCCCTTCGACATCACCGGTGCGACCTCGCTCGCGCTGGCGGACATCGCCGTCAGCTACGAAGGACGCGAGGCGCACGCGTCGGCGGCACCCGAGTACGGACGCAACGCCGCCGACGCCGCGACCGTCGCGCAGGTCGCGATCGGGCTGCTGCGTCAGCACCTGCTGCCGGGGCAGCAGATCCACGGCATCGTCAGCGACGGCGGCACGGCCCCGAACATCGTGCCCGCGCACACCGAGCTGCTGTACTACCTGCGCGCGACGACCGCGGAGTCGCTCGTCGACCTGTCCGAACGGGCCGGGAACTGCTTCGCGGCAGGGGCGCTCGCCGCCGGCTGCACCCACCGGATCCGGACGGTGTCACCCACCTACACCGAACTCACCCCCGACCCGTGGCTCGTACAGGCATATCGTGAGGTGATCATCGGCATGGGACGGGCGCCGCTGCCCGTCGAAGAGGAAGGATCGCGCCCGCTGGGCAGCACGGACATGGGAAACGTGACGAATGTTGTGCCGGGTATCCATCCGGTCATCGGACTCGATTCGGGTGGTGCGGTCACGCACCAGGCTGCTTTCGCGGCAGCGTGTATCACCGAGTCCGCGGATCGGGCGGTGCTCGACGGAGCCCGGGCGCTCGCGGCGACCGCGGCCCGCGTCGCGTCCGATGCCGGTCAGCGTGCTCGCCTTCTCGAGGGGGTCGCGCGCCGATGAACCCCTATGTCGAGAAGTGGCTCGGTGACCACACCCAGGACCTCACCGCGTGGCGTCGCCACATCCATGCGAACCCCGAACTGGCCCGCCAGGAGTACGCGACGACCGAGTTCGTCGCGGGGCACCTGTCCGCGGCCGGGCTCGAACCGAAGGTGCTGCCTCGCGGGACCGGCGTGATCTGCGATCTCGGGCCCTCCACGGGGCCGCGTATCGCCTTGCGCGCCGACATGGACGCCCTGCCGATGCAGGAGCTGACCGGACTGCCGTTCGCGTCCTCGGTCCCCGGCGTTTCGCACGCGTGCGGCCACGACGCCCACACCGCCGTCCTGCTCGGCACCGGACTCGCACTGGCCGAGGTCCCCGAGCTGCCCGTCGGCGTCCGGCTGGTGTTCCAGCCCGCCGAGGAGGTCATGCCGGGCGGTGCCCTGGATGTCGTTGCGGCCGGCGGTCTCGACGGGGTGTCCCGGATCTTCGCGCTGCACTGCGATCCGCGCCTCGAAGCGGGGAAGGTCGGGATGCGGGTCGGTGCGATCACCTCCGCCGCCGACACTGTCGAACTGGTGCTGGACTCGCCCGGTGGCCACACCTCGCGCCCGCACCTGACCGGCGATCTGGTCTACGGGCTCGGCACCGTCATCACCGGACTGCCCGGCATGCTCAGCCGCCGTATCGATCCCCGAACCGGCACCGTCATGGTCTGGGGTGCGGTCAGCGCGGGCAAGGCGCCGAACGCGATTCCGCGGACCGGGATGCTCGCCGGCACCGTGCGCACCGGGGATCACGAGACATGGGAACTGCTCGAACCCATGGTGCGCGAGGTCGTCCACGGCCTGCTCGCACCGACCGGGGTCAGCTACGAACTGGACTATCGCCGGGGCGTGCCCCCGGTCGTCAACGACGAGGTCTCGGCGCGCATGTTCGAGGCCGCGATCCGGGCCACCGACCCGGACGCCCTGGCCGACACACCGCAATCCGGTGGCGGCGAGGACTTCTCGTGGTACCTCGAACAGATCCCCGGGGCGATGGGCCGGCTCGGTGTGGGATTCGGGACCGGACCGGCGCTCGACATCCATCAGCCCACGTTCGACCTCGACGAGCGGGCGCTGCCGGTGGGGGTGCGGGTGATGACGAACCTCGTCCTCGGCGCAGGGTGATGCGACCCGGTGAGCTTAGCCTGGCCTGAACCTGTAAGTTTCCTGTGAGTGACAGCTCACAACAGGAGGTCCGGGATGCACGTTCGACGCAGACTTGCCGCCGCCTTGACGGCCGGCGCGCTGGTGGCCGTACTCGCTGCCTGCGGCAGCGACAGCGCGTCCGACGAGTCCGGGGAGGACGGCGTCGCGCTGACGGTGTACTCGGGCCGCAGCGAGAACCTGGTCGCACCGCTCATCGATCGGCTCGAGGACGCGCTCGGGTTCCCGATCCAGGTCGTCTACGGCGGCACCCCGGAGATCACCGGCAAACTCATCGAGGAGGGTGATTCCTCGCCCGCCGACGTCGTGTTCAGTCAGGACGCCGGTGCACTCGGTCTCCTCGATCAGGCGGGGATGCTCGAGGTGCTGCCCGCCTCGGTGACCGACCTGGTCCCGCCCTACTACCGTGCCGAGGACGGCACCTGGGTCGCGACCTCCGCCCGGGCCCGCGTGCTCGTCTACAACGACGAGAAGGTGCAGCCGCAGGATCTGCCCACCGGAATCGACGATCTGCTCGACCCGAAGTGGAAGGGGCAGATCGGTTTCGCCCCGACGAACGCGTCGTTCCAGTCCTTCGTGACGGGCCTGCGCGTCTCGCGCGGCGAGGACGGTGCCCGGCAGTGGCTCGAGGCATTCAAGGCGAACGAGCCCGTCGCCTTCGAAGGCAACGGCCCACTCATGGAGGGCGTCGACAGCGGCCAGGTCAGCCTCGGGCTGACCAACCACTACTACTGGTACGGGCTGGCCGAGGAGAAGGGCGCCGAGAACCTCGCGGTTCAGGTCCACTACTTCCGTCCCGGCGACCCGGGAGCACTCGTGAACATCGCCGGTGCCGGTGTCCTGGCGACCACCGATCAGCCGGAACAGGCCCAGCAGTTCGTGGCGGCGCTGCTCTCTCCCGAGTCGCAGACCTACTTCGCGGACGAGACCTTCGAGTACCCGATCGTGGTCGGTGTCGAGACGAAGGACGACCTCCGTCCGATCACCGAGATCGGCACCTCCGACATCGAACTCGCCGAACTCGCGTCGGTCGAGCAGACCCAGGCGTTGCTACAGGATCTGGGCTTCATCTGATCACGCTCACCGCTCCGCTCCGCACCCGGCGTGGCCGGCCGGTACTGGCCCTGGCCGCGCTGGGTGTGGCCGTGTTCGCGCTCGCTCCGGTCGTCCACCTGGTGATGCGGGCCTTCGCCGACGGCCCGGACCGGGTGTGGTCGCTGATCTTCCGTCAGCGCACCCTCGACCTGGTCTGGCGCAGCAGCATTCTCGCGCTGACGGTCACCGTCGCCTGCCTCGTCGTCGGGCTCGCCGCCGCGTGGCTCACCACCCGCACCGACCTGCCCGGCCGCCGGTGGTTCGCGCTCGCTCTCAGTGTGCCGCTGGCGATCCCGTCGTACGTGTCGGGCTTCGTGTGGATCGCCCAGTTTCCCGCGCTCGAGGGATTCGTCGGCGCCGCGCTCGTGCTGACCTGCGCGTCCTTCCCCTACGTGTTCTTGCCCGTGGCGGCGGCCCTCGCGTCGATCGATCCGGGCCTGGAAGAGGTGGCCCGCACGCTGGGCCGATCCCGCCTCCGCACCACTGTGACGGTGACGCTGCGGCAGGTGTGGCCCACTGCCGCCGCCGGGGGGCTGCTCGTCGCGCTGTACACGCTCAGCGACTTCGGGGCGGTCGCGCTCATGCGCTACGAGGCGTTCACCCTCGCGATCTACGGCAGCTACCGCGGCCTGCTCGACCGCACCCCGGCCGCTGTGTTCGGCCTGATCCTGGTGGCGCT
>NZ_JBMBTE010000201.1:0-5664 GCF_048897285.1 Rhodococcus sp. O3 | reverse complement strand
GCATCCAGTTCGGCCTGCGCCGCCGCACGCTCGATCTCGATGCGCTGCTTGTCCGCAGCCTGCTGGTCCAGCGCCGACCGGGCCTGCGCGATCGCGCCCTCGGCGTCGGCCTTGCGCTGTTCGGCCGCCTCGGCCGCCGCGTCGGCCTCCTGCTTGGCCGCCCGCGCACGGGAATTCTTGTTGGCTTCCTCGGTGCGGGCACGTTCGAGCGCGTCGAGCACGGCATTGCGCCCCGCCGACAGGAGCCGCATCACCTGAGCACGATCGAGCAGCTCATCCGGTCCGGCCGAACCGAGGAACGCGGACAGCGACGCGGCGTTGATGCCGCGGGTGTAGCTGCTCCGGGCGAACGCGTCGAAATCGCTCTGCGCCTGCTGGATCCGGATGCCGGCGTCGCGGAGCGCCTGCTGCGACTGCACGACGGCATAGGCGGCGGCGTCGGCGGCGTCCCGGGCGTTCTGCAGGTCCACCAGCGCGCGATTGACGTTCTCGCGTTTGATCGCGACCTGGTTCTCCAGCTCGGCGAGCTGCTGATCGGCGGACGCGATGCGCACGATCAGCTCGCCGACGCGGTCGATGCCGGTGTCGACGGCCGCTCCGGCGGCCGCGAGTGCGTCGTCGCTCGGGTTCGGAGGTGGTTCCGGTACCGCCCCCACCGAGGCGGCGGTCCCCACGAGCAGTGACGCGACGAGTCCGAGTGCGATCAACAGCCGGCGTCCGATGAACAGCCGGCGTCCGATGAACAGCCGTCCGGCCGGCAGCCGCGACCCGGCCCACGGCCGTGGGCCGGTTCCCCCACCGCGACGATGCCGCCGCGACCCGAACCGTCGCGAATCTCCCCCGTGGAAACCGAAGCGCGTCACATCATTTCTCCCTCGGTGGTGTCGCGGACGAAACCGATCCGCCGCGCCGAGGGAAGGACTGCACGCTGCATCGGATCGCGCGCCGCGCGATCTGTCCGCAGAGCCGTTCCGCCGCCGTGGACTGTGGTCCCACGACGGCAAGTGCGACACTCCTTCCCCAAGAGCGCCAATGGCACCGTACGACACATCGGGCTCATTTCGCGCGACTGTCACAGATAAAGCCGCAAAATTTTGTCCGTGTCGACGAAGGGTCGACGAAGGCGCGGCCCGGGTGAGCGCACGGAAGGACGGCCGCTCCGACACGGAGCGGCCAGGTGAAGGAGTGTTCGCTACCGCACGTCGGGTTCGACGATCGCGGCCTCGTCCTTGCGGCGGCGCACGGCCTTCGCGGCCGCGGTCGCGCCGGCGGCGGCCGCGACGAGCACGATCAGCACGACGGTCCAGGCGGTCCAGTCCGGACCGGGTTCGGTGATCGAGTCGACGAAGTTGCGGGTGGAGACGACCGGGTCGCCGGTGTACGTGCGGTCCTGCGCCGCCTCGAGGGTCACCCGATCGAGGCTGTCGCTGTAGGCGCCGACCCAGCCGGGGCTGAGCACGAGCACGGTGCCGCCCTGCTCGCTTCCGACCTCGGTCGCGAGGTCACGCAGTTGCGAGTCGATCCGCGGGTCCCGGTCGACGACGACCACGCGCAGGTCGATGCCGTGGTCCTGGGCGCGTTCCACCTGCTCGACCAGGTCGTCGACGCGGTCGGACGGCGCGGATACCCCGTCGTCGGCAAGGTCTGCCAGCACCTGCTCGAGCGTGACGCTCGGCGGGAGGTCCGTGGCCGATGGCACAGGAATTCGTGGCAGTGGCGCAGACATCTCTCTCCGGTGGTGCGGGGACGGGACCGCGGTCGGGCCCGATGAGTCGGATGGACTCGCAGACCCCGCGCGCGGCGACATCCGCACCCTACGCGATGGGTGCGGACGGCCGGCCCGCACCGGCACCCGGGCGCGGTGCGAGGACACAACCGAGGGTTGCGCCGCGCGCATTGCAGGACAAGCGTACTGTTAGACTCGGTGCGAGACGCCACGACACCACCACCCCCGCCCCTGGGAACACGGTGCGGTTTCGTGTGCCTCGCTTCGGCCGTCGACACAGCCCCGTCGGCGGCGAGCCTCATCTACGAGTGGAGCTGACGTGAGCACCAGTATTGATTCGTTCGGCGCCAAAGGGACGCTGGAGGTCGGAGAGAACTCGTACGAGATCTTCCGCCTCTCCGCTGTTCCCGGCACCGAGAAGCTGCCCTACGCTTTGAAGGTTCTCGCGGAGAACCTGCTGCGCACCGAAGACGGTGCGAACATCACCGCTGACCACATCCGCGCCATCGCGAACTGGGATCCCTCGGCCGAGCCGAGCGTCGAGATCCAGTTCACCCCTGCCCGCGTGATCATGCAGGACTTCACCGGTGTGCCCTGTGTGGTCGACCTCGCCACCATGCGTGAGGCCGTCACCACGCTCGGCGGCGACCCCAACAAGGTCAACCCGCTGTCGCCGGCCGACATGGTCATCGACCACTCCGTCATCCTCGACTACTTCGGCACCGCCGACGCGCTCGAGCGCAACGTCGACCTCGAGTACCAGCGCAACGGCGAGCGCTACCAGTTCCTGCGCTGGGGCCAGGGCGCGTTCGACGACTTCAAGGTCGTCCCCCCGGGCATGGGCATCGTCCACCAGGTCAACATCGAGTACCTCGCGCCGACCGTCATGGTCCGCAACGGGCAGGCCTACCCCGACACCTGCGTCGGCACCGACTCGCACACCACGATGGTCAACGGCCTCGGCGTGCTGGGCTGGGGCGTCGGCGGCATCGAGGCCGAGGCCGCGATGCTCGGCCAGCCGGTCTCCATGCTCATCCCGCGCGTGGTCGGCTTCAAGCTCACCGGTGAGATTCAGCCCGGTGTGACCGCCACCGACGTCGTGCTCACCGTCACCGACATGCTCCGCAAGCACGGTGTGGTCGGCAAGTTCGTCGAGTTCTACGGCGCCGGTGTCGCCGAGGTGCCGCTCGCGAACCGCGCGACGCTGGGCAACATGAGCCCCGAGTTCGGTTCCACCGCCGCGATCTTCCCGATCGACGGCGAGACCATCAACTACCTGCGCCTGACCGGCCGCAGCGACGAGCAGCTCGCGCTCGTCGAGGCGTACGCCAAGGAACAGGGCATGTGGCACGACGCCGCGAACGAGCCGGCCTACTCCGAATACCTGGAGCTGGACCTGTCGACGGTCGTCCCGTCGATCGCCGGCCCGAAGCGCCCGCAGGACCGCATCCTGCTGTCGGAGTCGAAGATCGCCTTCCGCAAGGACATCCACAACTACGTCGAGGAGCAGCTGCCGGCCGAGCACAGCAAGCTCGACGAGGCCGTCGAGGAGTCCTTCCCGGCGTCCGATCCGGCCGTCCTGTCCTTCGCCGACGACGACGCCGTCGTCGTCCACTCGGCTGCCAACGGCGCCCACGGCCGTCCGTCGAAGCCGGTCAAGGTCGTCTCCGAGGACCGCGGCGAGTTCATCCTGGACCACGGTGCCGTGGTGGTCGCGGGCATCACGTCCTGCACCAACACCTCGAACCCGTCGGTCATGCTGGGCGCTGCCCTCCTGGCCCGCAACGCGGTCGAGAAGGGCCTGTCCAGCAAGCCGTGGGTCAAGACCAACATGGCTCCGGGTTCGCAGGTCGTCAACGACTACTACGAGAAGGCCGGCCTGTGGCCGTACCTCGAGAAGCTCGGCTTCTACCTCGGCGGTTTCGGCTGCACCACCTGCATCGGTAACACCGGACCGCTGCCGGAGGAGATCTCCAAGGCCGTCAACGACAACGACCTGTCGGTGACCGCGGTGCTCTCGGGCAACCGCAACTTCGAAGGTCGCATCTCCCCCGACGTCAAGATGAACTACCTGGCGTCCCCGCCGCTGGTCATCGCGTACGCGCTCGCGGGCACGATGGACTTCGACTTCGAGCACGACGCGCTGGGCCAGGACCAGGACGGCAACGACGTGTTCCTGAAGGACATCTGGCCGTCCGCGCAGGAGATCGACGACACCATCAAGTCGGCGATCAGCCAGGACATGTTCCGCAAGTCCTACGCCGACGTGTTCAAGGGTGACAGCCGCTGGCAGAACCTGGAGACCCCCGAGGGCGACACGTTCGCGTGGAACCCGGACTCCACCTACGTCCGCAAGGCCCCGTACTTCGACGGCATGCCGCTCGAGCCGCAGCCGGTCGAGGACATCAAGGGCGCCCGCGTGCTCGCGCTGCTCGGCGACTCGGTCACCACCGACCACATCAGCCCGGCCGGCCCGATCAAGCCCGGCACCCCGGCCGCGCAGTACCTGGATGCGCACGGTGTCGAGCGCAAGGACTACAACTCGCTCGGTTCGCGTCGTGGCAACCACGAGGTGATGGTCCGCGGCACGTTCGCGAACATCCGCCTGCAGAATCAGCTCCTGGACGGCGTCTCGGGCGGCTACACCCGCGACTTCACCCAGGAAGGCGCTCCGCAGTCGTTCATCTACGACGCGTCGCAGAACTACCAGGAGGCCGGCATCCCGCTGGTCGTCCTGGGCGGCAAGGAGTACGGCTCCGGTTCGTCGCGTGACTGGGCCGCCAAGGGCACCCGTCTGCTCGGCGTGAAGGCCGTCATCACCGAGTCGTTCGAGCGCATCCACCGCTCGAACCTCATCGGCATGGGCGTCATCCCGCTGCAGTTCCCGGCCGGCGAGTCCGCGAAGTCGCTGGGCCTGACGGGCACCGAGGTCTTCGACATCGAGGGCATCGAGAAGCTCAACGAGGGTGTCACCCCGGACACGGTGAAGGTCACCGCGACCAAGGAGAACGGCGAGAAGGTCGTCTTCGACGCGGTCGTGCGCATCGACACCCCCGGCGAGGCGGACTACTACCGCAACGACGGCATCCTGCAGTACGTCCTGCGCAACATGATTCGGGGATAGAGACGGCTGTGCGGCTGCCTCGCCGTTCCGGTGAGGCGGCCGCCCGCCCCGTGCGCGTCGCCGCCCCCGGGCGCGACGCGCACGGTGAGCACTGTCGGCCCGCACAGGCGCCAAGCGCTCACGACCACGTTTCGCGGTGGTACACCGTCGATTCGGTAGTGGTCGTGAGCGCTTTGCGCCACGGGGGCCTTCCCACGGCCCCACGGGCCCCACGCCCACGGAAAGCCGAAGTGCTCACCGCACACGACGAAGGAGGTGCCGGTGCCCAAGGTCAGTGAGGACCATCTCGCCGCGCGGCGGAGCCAGATTCTCGACGGCGCGCGGCGCTGCTTCGCCGAACACGGCTACGAAGGCGCGACGGTTCGGCGTCTCGAGGACGCCACCGGGCTGTCGCGCGGCGCGATCTTCCACCACTTCAAGGACAAGGACGGACTCTTCCTGGCGCTCGCCCAGGAGGATGCCCGGAGGATGGCGGAGGTCGCGGCCGACGAAGGTCTCGTCCAGGTGATGCGGGACATGCTCGCCACGCCCGAACAGTTCGATTGGCTCGGCACCCGACTCGAGATCACCCGCAGGCTGCGTACCGATCCCGAGTTCGCGCGGGCGTGGACCGCGCATTCGGCGCAGCTGACCGAGGCGACCGAACGCCGGCTCGAGCGGCAGCGGGAAGCCGGCCGGCTGCGCGACGACGTGCCCACCGGTGTGCTGCTCGGCTATCTGGATCTGGTACTCGACGGTCTCGTCGCACGTCTCGCGTCCGGGCACGCGGAAAAGGAACTCACCCAGGTCCTGGACCTGGTCGAGGAGTCGGTGC
>NZ_JBMBTE010000200.1:0-5709 GCF_048897285.1 Rhodococcus sp. O3 | reverse complement strand
AAAGGAAGTCACCGGTAGTCGGGATTGGCAAAGTCGAAACGGCATCCCGCATCCCAGCCGGAGCGCTGGTTTCCATGCGCCGGAATGCCGCCGGCGTCCTTGAGCAGCCGCGCCAGGTGCAGCAGATTCCACGTCATGAATGTGGTGTTGCGGTTGGTGAAGTCGTTCTCCGGCCCGCCCGACCCCGGGTCGAGGTAGGACGGACCCGGGCCGGCCTCCCCGATCCAGCCGGCGTCGGCCTGCGGCGGGATGGTGTAGCCGATGTGCTGCAGGGAGTACAGGATGTTGCTGGCGCAATGTTTGACGCCGTCTTCGTTGCCGGTGATCAGGCAACCGCCGACCCGTCCGTAGTACAGGTACTGTCCGGCGTCGTTGAGCAGGTGGGAACCGCCGTAGAGCCGTTCGATCACCTGCTTGGTGATCGAGCTGTTGTCGCCCAACCAGATCGGACCGGCGAGCACCAGGAGGTCGGCGGCGAGCACCTTCTCGAAGATCTGTGGCCACTCGTCGTGAGCCCAGCCGTGTTCGGTCATGTCGGGCCAGACGCCGGTGGCGATGTCGTGGTCGACGGGCCGGATCACTTCGACCGACACTCCTTGGGCGCCCATGATGTGGGTGCTGACATCGATCAGGCCCTGGGTGTTGCTCACCTCGGGCGAGCGTTTGAGGGTGCAGTTGAGGTAGAGGGCACGCAGGTCGTTGTAGCGTGGTTGCGCGTCGGTCATGGCAACTCCCGTCCAGCCGGAGCCAGCCGCGCGACGGGAAGTCAGCGGCGCGCTGCCGGCACCGCGCTGGTGTCTCGGCCGTCGGCGGCTGCGGTCAAGCTCTATTGCAGCACAATATTTTCGAGGTATTCGACGTTCGAAGAGCAACGAACGTCGGACAGCCGGACGGTTGTCTCCCGGCCCCTGCAGGCGAATCATTGAATCTGCGGTGGCCGAGGCTGCGGGCCGCCGGCGATGCCGGCGGTGGACGGTTGCTTCCAGGCCATCGAGAACAGCTCGGTGAGGCAGTGGTGATGTTCATTCAGGTGTGGCAGGGAACGGTGCGTGATCGGGACGCGCTGCTGGACTGCATGGAACGGTGGACCCGCGAACTTCTACCGGGGGCACCCGGATATCTGGGCAGCACTTCGGGTTTCGGCGACGACGGCACCTGGGTCTCCGTCGCGCGTTTCGAGTCCGAAGAGATGGCCCGCCGGAACAGTGATCGCCCGGAACAGGGCGAGTGGTGGGCTGAGGTCGAACGGTGCTTCGACGGCCCGATCACCGTCCACGATTGCCGGGACGTCGACACGTGGATGGGCGGTGGATCGGACGAGGCGGGCTTCGTGCAGGTCATGGAGGGCCATTGCGACGACCTGCCGCGGATGCGGGAGGTACTCGCAGAAGGGGCCGATCGGGTGCACGAACTGCGCCCGGAAATCCTCGGTGGAACCCTCGCGGCATACGGCGACGACGGCTACGTCGAAACCGTGTACTTCTCGTCCGAGGAAGAGGCCCGCGAACACGAGAGGATCGAGATTCCCGACGACCTACGGCCGTTGTTCGAGGAGGAGATGCGGTTGATGGGCGACGTGCACTACTACGACCTGCACGCGCCGATCCTGACGTCCGCCGGTAGGTGACGGATGGACTTCGGCCCGAGCGGCGACTGCACGCTCGGGCCGAAGGTTTCAGGGACGCGGCCGGGGAGTGGGACGAGGCATCGCCTTTGTCAGACGCGGAGCCCATCCGTGTGACGGCCAGCGCTTGAGCCCCAACCGATCCGGGGTCACCCGAGTATCGACGAACAGCTTCTCGAGTTCCGGATCGGACTCCCCGAGGAAGCGATACAGGATGGTGCCGCCGTTCTCCTCCGTGCGGGACGCGGCTTCCCAGCCCGTCGCCCGGTATGCGCCGCGGACGATGTTGTCGGCGACCACGAGAATCGGCAGTCCGTCGACCCGGCGTGCTGCGGTGCCGGCCGGCCACGGCCGATCGGCGAGATCCCGGACCTGCTCCGGCGATGCCGATTTCGCCTCCGTGATCCGCAGTACGACGCACGGTGTCGGCAACTCCGGTGCGGCCTTCGCCGAGTACTGGCGGACGAGTTCGGCGATCGGTCGCGCAACCCGATCAGCCTCCGAGTCGCCGGTGGTCCCGGCAAGATTGGTGAGTACGAATTCACCGCGATGCGATTCGAGCAGACCCAGCGCGGCGACCACCGCCTGCGCGGTTGCGCCGGCGGCGTGATCGCCGTCCGCGGCGGGAAGCAGATGGTCGGCGACGACGAAATGCTCCACCGCGTATCCCGAGTCGTACACGCCGCGGACGCGACGCAGCGCCGCGTCGATCTCGGGGGTGCTCTGGGGTGCGCTCTCGCCCGCAGCGGTGAGTTTGTGCGTCTCACCGAGCGCCGCCCACGTGAGCGCGAAGATGCGGTTACCGCGACCGCTGCCGATGTGGAGCACGGTGCGGTCGCGAGGGTCGAACAGTGCGTACACGTAGGCGCCGAGCTGATCGACGACGGTGTCCGGCAGCGGATCGGGAGTCGGGGTGCGGTCGTCGACCTCAGTGACGATCGCCCGCAGGACGGTCAGCCGCAGCGCCACCGGGACGGTTCCTGCGGAACCTCCGAACAGTTCCCGGTTGGCGACGTCGACGGAACCGAAGGTGCGCCCGATGTTGCGGCTGAGGGCACCGAGTGCGTGTGTGAACTCCGTGAGCCGCTGCCGTGGGTCGTCCGCCGTCTCGGGCAGCTCGTTGCTGGTCAGAAACATCTGGATCTCGGGCGATTCCAGAAGCGTCTGGGCGATGTTCGGAGGAACTGTCCACACGGTGCGCATGAGGCGACTCTAGGCCAGACAGCGGCCCCAGACCCCGCACCGCGCGCATCGTCCTCGATCGTCCCGTGTCGCGGCTACGCTCGTCGATCATGGACGGGGTGCGACTCCGCGACAGGTCCGCGTCTCGGTTGCTGCGTGACGCGAGCGCCTCGTCGCGCATCGAAGGTTTGGTGATCGTTGCCGTCACGACGATCCTGCTGGTGCGTCTGTATCTGCATCTGACGGGATATCCGCAGGTCGGTGGCGCGACCTTGCACATCGCACATTCGCTGTGGGGCGGGTTGCTGATGGTCGTGGCATTGTGCGGGCTGCTCACCTATCTCGGGCGCAGTCCGCACGCGTTCGGGATCGTCGCCGGAGGCATCGGCTTCGGGCTGTTCCTCGACGAGATCGGCAAGTTCCTCACCAAGACGAACGATTACTTCTACCGGCCCTCCGTCGCGATCATGTACGTCGTGGTGCTGCTGTTGCTGCTCGCCAACCGTGCGATCCACGGGTTCCGGCCGGTCACGGCCCGGGAGGATCTGGCGAACGCCGCCTCGACCGCGGTGGACGGGGTGATGCGCGGGCTCACACCCGCCGAGCGGGCCCGCGCGACCGCGCAGTTGCGGTCCGCGCGGGCAGGTGGTGCGGACCCCGAGGCGGCGGACGAGATCGAGCGGTTGCTGACCCGCTGCCGCGACCGCGACGACCGTCGGTCGCGGGTCGGTGCCGGCGTGAAACGGATGGTGCCACCCGTCCTGCGCGGGGATCGTGGCACGTGGGTCGCGGCGGTGACACTGACGGTCTTCTCCGGGCTGATGCTCGTCCACGCGGTGGTCACCCTCGCCGACGACCTGAACGGCAGCGACCGCGACCTCACTGTGTGGTTCCAGTTCGTGGGGGTCACGGTGACGACGCTGTTGTGCGTGGTGGCGTTGACCGGTCTGTGGTGGCGGCGCGGGTGGGCGCTGCGGGTGTTCAGTGCGGCGGCCCTGATCACGGTGCTGTTCGTCGAGGTCGTCGACTTCGCGGTCGCGGAATTCGGTGCCCTGCTCAATGTTGCAGTGGGTGCCGCGGCCCTGGCCGTGTTCTCGAATCGGCTCGCCGGCCGGAACCGTGACGAACCGATTGTTCCGGCCGTGTGAACCGGTAGTGGTTTCGAATCGAGCGCCGACGCCACTTACGTGCCGTTCGTCGCTTACGGTAGACACCGTGAGCATGCCAGCCCCTGATGCCGCGAGCACTGCGGCGAGCAGCGCATCGACCTGGCCCGCGATTCTGACGTGGCGGGCGGTCGATGCGCCGCGTATGGAATCGGTCCGTGTGCAGTTGAGCGGTAGTCGGATCAAGTCGTCCGGCCGTATCGTCGGGGGTGCGTGCGCCGATCATCCGGCCTTCAGCGCGTCCTACGACCTAGTGACCGACGAGAACGGTGTCACCCGCAGGTTGTCGGTGCGCACGACGCTGGCCTCGGGTGAGAAGCACATGTCCATCAGCCGGTCCGGTGAGGGAATCTGGATGGTCGACAACGGGACGCAGCATCAGCGGTCTGCGTTCGCCGGCGCACTCGACGTCGACGTGATCCTCAGCCCCTTCTTCAATGCGCTGCCGATCCGGCGGTACGCATTGCAGTCCGGCGCGGACGATCTCGAGGTTCCCGTCGTGTACGTGAACCTGCTCGACCTCAGCGTCGAGGAGGCGACGCTCATCTACAGCAGCGCCGCCGACGGCATCCACGTCATGTCACCGGTGTCGAGTTCGACGGTCACGGTCGACGCGGACGGTTTCGTCGTCGACTATCACGGGCTCGCCGAACGCATCTGATCGTCCGGTGCGCCCTCGACGGCCAGGGCGAGCGCGAGCGCCGTGGACTCGCTGGGGTGGCTGCCGTGTCCGCCGGGCCCGCTCGTCAATCCGATGACCTGCAGGCCGACGGGGTGATCGTGGCCGTCCGGGGCCGGCACGGACAGTGCAGGGACTCCGAGCACATTGAACGGGATGCAGCGCTGCAGCAGGGGAGCGCGCAGCTCGACGGGGTCGCTGTCCATCGGCGCCGACCGCACCCCGGTGGTGACGGTGAGCAGGGCGTCGAGTCGTTCGGTTCGGCGCAGTCGGCGTAGTACCTCGCCACGCAGGCGTTCGGTGGCACGCAGCGCCCGTAGGTATTCGGAAGCCGGCCGGTCGGCCTGCGCGGCCAGAAGCGCCGCCGTCGGCGGGCAATACCGGCCGGGGTCGTCCTCGAACCACCGTTGATGCGTTTCGTACGCCTCGGAGCCGGTGACGATCGGATACGCGCCGAGCATCTCGTCCGTCTCGGGCAGAGTCGTGTCCACGACCTCGGCGCCGAGGTCGCGGAGGGTGCGACAGGCGGTGTCGACCGCCGCGGCGACCTCGGCGTCGTCGATGTCCCAGATGCCGCCGCGCAGCACGCCCACGCGCAGTCCCGACACCGGGGTGCGCAGATGCGCGACCCCGGGCAGCGCACCCCACGCCAGCCCGGCGTCGAGGACGTCGCCGGTGAGCAGGCCGATGTGGTCGAACGTGGTGGACAGCGGGAACACGCCGTCCAGCGGCAGAGCGCCGCTGCTCGGTTTGAGCCCGACGATCCCGCACAGCGCGGCGGGGGTGCGGACACTGCACCCGGTGTCGGTGCCGAGCGCGAGCGGCACGATGCCCTTGCCGACCAGCACCGCCGAGCCCGACGACGAACCGCCGCTGATCAGCGCAGGATCGTGTGGGTGCGAGGCCGGACCGGCCGCGTTGACCAGACCGGTGGGACCGTAAGCAAACTCGTGCAGGTGCGTCTTGGCGACGACGATCGCCCCGGCCTCCCGCAGCTGCTCGACGATCCGCGCGTCCCGCCGGGCCGGGGGAGCGTCGGCGAGCACGGCGCTGCCGCA
>NZ_JBMBTE010000199.1:0-5740 GCF_048897285.1 Rhodococcus sp. O3 | reverse complement strand
AAGGGGCCTCGGCTGCGGGAGCCGGTTCCTCGGCGGCCGGGCCGAGCTTCTTCGACAGGCACTCCGCGAACTGCTCGATGATCTTGCCGCCGACGTCGGAGATCATGCCCCGCCCGAACTGGGCCGGCTTACCGGTGATGGACAGATCCGTGTTCACGGTGCCGTCGGTCTTCTCGCCGTTCTCGGTGAGGGTGATGGTGATGGTCGCGTCCACCGTGCCGTTGCCGCGGGAGTCCTTCGCCTTGGCCAGCAGCACCACCTTCCGCGCGGCCTCGTCCTTCTCCACGAACTCGCCGGTGCCCTTGTAGGTCAGGGCGACGGGCCCGATCTTCACCTTCACGGTGCCGGTGAAGGTGTCACCGTCGACGCCGGTGAGGGTCGCGCCCGGCATGCACGGCGCGACCTTCTCCGGATCGAGCACCGCCGACCACACCTCGTCGATCGGGGCGGGCACGGACAGTTGATGTTCCAGTTGCATGGTCGATCCCCTCAGATGTCAGAGCCCGGCTGCCGTCGTCACGGCTCGGCGCGTGAGGACCCGGGCGAGATGCGTGCGGTACTCGACGTCCGCGTTGCCGTCACCGATGGGACTGGTGCCCTCGGCGGCGCGCTCGGCGGCCTCCCGGATCGTATCCGCGTTCGCCGGCCGACCGGTGAGTAGCTCCTCGACTCCGCGCGCCCGGACCGGGACCGACGCCATGTTCGTCAACGCGACCCGCGCCTGCGCGATCGTGTCGTTCTCGACGGCGACGGTCGCCGCGACACCGACGATCGACCACGCATGCGCGACCCGGTTGAACTTCTCGTAGTGCGCCGCCCAGCCGCTGTGCTTCGGGATCCGGATCTCGGCGAGGATCTCGTCGGCGCCGAGCGCCGTGGTGAAGTAGTCCTCGAAGAAATCGGCGGCCGGGATGTTGCGCCGCCCGGACGGACCGACGGCGACGAACGTGCCGTCCAGTGCCAGCACCGGCGCGCCCATGTCCCCGGCCGGATCGGCATGCGCGAGAGCGCCGCCCAGCGTGCCGCGATGCCGGATCTGTGGATCGGCGACCGTGCTCGCGGCTTCGGCGAGCAGGCGGGCGTGCTCGCGGACCAACGGGTCGTGCGCCACGTCGTGGTGGGTGGTCATCGCACCGATCACGAGTTCGTCGCCGTCCTCGCGCACCCCGCTCAGATCGGGGACACGACCGATGTCGACGAGCACCGTCGGTGCGGCCATCCGCAACCGCAGCACCGGCATCAGGCTCTGGCCACCGGCGATGACCTTCGCATCCTCACCGGCGGAGACCAGCGCGTCGACGGCCTCGTCGAGACTCGTCGGGGCGACGTAGTCGAACGCGGACGGAATCATCGGGCCCCTCCCTGAGCGGATTCGATCGCGTGCCACACCCGCATCGGCGTGCACGGCATTTCGATGTCGCGGACACCGAGATGGCGCACCGCGTCGAGCACCGAATTGACCACCGCCGGTGTCGAGGCGATCGTGCCGGCCTCGCCGACGCCCTTGACGCCCAGCGGGTTCCCCGTCGCGGGGGTTTCGGTGCGGTCGGTGGTGAACTCCGGCAGGTCCGCCGACGACGGCAGCAGGTACTCGGCGAACGATCCGCTCAGCAGCGTGCCCGTCTCGTCGTGCACCGCCTCCTCGTACAGTGCCTGCGCGATGCCCTGCGCGAGCCCGCCGTGCACCTGACCGTCGACGATCAGCGGATTCACCACGTGACCGATGTCGTCGACGCACACGTACTTCCGGATCCGCACCCAGCCGGTCTCGGTGTCGACCTCGACCGCGCACAGATGCGTGCCGTGGGGATACGAGAAGTTGTCCGGGTCGTAGGTGGCCTCCGAATCCAGGTTCGGTTCGATCCCGTCGGGCAGGTTGTGCGCGGCGAACACCGCCAGCGCTACGTCGGTCAACGCCACTGCCTTCTGCGTGCCCGCCACCTGGAACCGGCCGCTGGTGAATTCCAGGTCCTCCTCGGCACATTCGAGCAGGTGCGCGGCGATGGGCCGGGCCTTGGCGACGACCTTCTCGGCGGCCGCGACGATCGCGATACCGCCCACCGCCAGCGACCGCGACCCGTAGGTGTCCAGGCCGCGCGGCGACGTCTGGGTGTCGCCGTGCAGCACCTCGATGTCCTCGAACGGGATGCCGAGCCGGTCCGCGACGATCTGGCTGAACGCCGTCTCGTGACCCTGACCGTGCGCGGACGCGCCGGTGACCACTTCGACCTTGCCGGTCGGCAGCATCCGGATCGACGCGTGCTCCCAGCCGCCCGCACCGTAGGCGAGGGACCCGAGCACCCGCGACGGTGCGAGCCCGCACATCTCGGTGAACGTCGACACCCCGATCCCCAGCTGCACCGGATCGTTGCGTTCGCGCCGCTCCGCCTGTTCGCGCCGCAACGCGTCGTAGTCGAACAACTCCTTCGCGCGGGCGGTCGCGGCCTCGTAGTTCCCCGAGTCGTACGTCAGCCCGGCGATTGTCGCGAAGGGGAACTCCTCGTGGCGGATCCAGTTCTTCTCGCGCAGCTCCAGCGGATCCATGGACAGTTCGGCGGCCAGTTCGTCCATGATCCGTTCGATCGCGAAGGTCGCCTCCGGCCGGCCCGCACCGCGATAGGCATCGGTCGGCACCTTGTTGGTGAACACGTTGGTACACGAGAAGTGGTAGGCGCCGAACTTGTAGATGCCGTTGAACATGAACGCGCCCAGGATCGGCACACCCGAGGTCACCAGTCGCAGGTAGGCGCCCATGTCGGCGAGCAGTTCCACCTTCAGCCCGGTGACGGTGCCGTCGCGGCGCGCGGCGAGGGTGAGCTTCTGGATCTGGTCGCGGCCGTGATGCGCGGCCGCCATCGACTCGCTGCGCGTCTCGGTGTACTTGGCGGGCTTGCCGAGCCGCCGCGCCACCAGAAGGGTCACGACCTCCTCCGGGGTGACCTGCAGCTTGCCGCCGAACCCGCCGCCCACGTCCGGCGCGATCACCCGCAGCTTGTGCTCGGGGATGCCCAGACTCATCGCGAGCATCAGCTTGAGCACGTGCGGCACCTGGGTCGCCGACCACATGGTGATCTGCGGGCCCGTCGGGTCCACCACCGTCGAGCGCGGTTCCATGAACGCGGGGATGAGCCGTTGCTGCCGGAAGGTGCGCTCGACGACGACCTCGGCGTCGCGGATCGCGTCCTCCACGTTGCCGCCGGTGCCGGCCTCGGCCGAATCGAAGATCCACGTGGCACTGACGTTCGTGCCCAGATCCGGGTGCACGAGGTCGCTGCCCTCACGCGCCGCCGCGGCCAGATCGAGCACCACGGGCAGTTCGTCGTAGTCGACGTCGATGCCCTCGAGTGCGTCGTGCGCCTCGTACGCGCTGCGCGCGGCGACCACCGCGACCGCTTCACCCGCGAAGTTCACCGTGTCCACCGCCAGCGCCGGTGCGGGTGGCGCCTTCATGTCCGGGGTGATCTGCCAGGCGCACGGCAGGCTTCCCTGCTCCTCGGCCAGATCGGCGCCGGTGTAGACGGCGATCACCCCGGGCATCTTCCGGGCCTCGGTGACGTCGATGTTGGTGATGCGGGCGTGTGCGAGCGGGCTGCGCAGAATCGCCAGGTGCACCATGCCGGGCAGCACCAGGTTGTCGGTCCACTTGGTGCGGCCGGTGAGCAGATGCTCGTCCTCCTTGCGGGACCGGGCCTTGCCGATCTCCGGTTCCGGAGTGGTGGTGCCGGCGTCGACGGTGCTGGTCATCGGGCACCTCCCGCGGTCGCGTCGGCCTCGCGCAGGCGTCGCGCGGCGTCCTGCGCGGCGGCGACGATGTTCTGATATCCCGTGCAGCGGCACAGGTTTCCCTCGAGCCCGAGGCGGACCTGCCGGTCGTCGGGGTCCGGGTTCTCGCTGAGTAGGTCGAGCGTCGACATGATCATGCCGGGCGTGCAGTAGCCGCACTGCAGGGCGTGGTTGTCGTGGAACGCCTGCTGCACGGGGTGCAGCGCGCCGTCGGTCGCGAGACCTTCGACGGTGGTGACCTCGGCGCCGTCGGCCTGCACCGCCAGCACCGAGCAGGATTTGACGCTGCGGCCGTTCAGATGGACGGTGCACGCGCCGCAGTTGCTGGTGTCGCAACCGACGACCGTGCCGACCTTGCCGAGGCGGTCGCGGAGATAGTGGACGAGCAACAGACGCGGTTCGACATCGTCCGTGTAGCTGGTGCCGTCGACGGTGACAGTAATGCGCATCGAGCCTCCCGTGCCGTGCATCCGAATCCGGATGACTTCAGATGACTGACACTGTGCCCTCCGAGGGCTGTCCGAACGGCCGGAATCGCAGAAACGGCAGTAGTCTTTCCGACGGTTCTGTCCGTTTCCGACGGTTCCTCCGCGCGGCGGATCCTCAGTCGCGGTGGCCGGCCGGCGCGCCCTCGTGACCGTGGATCGGGCCTTCGGTCCGGGTGAGGCGTTCTCCACGGCCTCCCCACCGCAGCGCGATGATCTCCGCGGCGATGGACACCGCCGTCTCCTCGGGGGTGCGTGCACCCAGATCCAGGCCGATCGGCGACGAGAGACGAGCGATTTCGTCCTCGCCGACCCCCGCCTCCCGCAGCCGGGCGAGCCGGTCGTCATGGGTGCGCCGCGACCCCATCGCCCCGACGTACGCCAGGTCCATGCGCAACGCGACCTCGAGCAGCGGCACGTCGAACTTCGGATCGTGCGTGAGCACCGCGACGACCGTGCGGCTGTCGACCCGCCCGGCCTCGGCTTCGGCGGCGAGATAGCGGTGCGGCCAGTCCACGACGACCTCGTCGGCGGCGGGGAAGCGGGCGGTGGTCGCGAACACGCCGCGGGCGTCGCACACGGTCACCCGGTATCCGAGGAACGACCCGAGCTTCGCCATCGCCGCGGCGAAGTCGATCGCGCCGAACACCAGCATCCGCGGGGGCGGTTGGAAGACGTTGACGAACACCGACATTCCCTCACCGCGACGCTGCCCGTCCGGCCCGTAGTGCAGGGTGCCGGAGCGGCCGACGTCGAGCAGGCCGCGGGCGTCGTCGGTGACGGCCTCGTTCATGCGGTCGGATCCGAGCTCTCCGTCGGCGCGGTCCGGCCACACCACCAGGCGGCGGCCGACGGTCCCGGCGTCGGGATGCTCGGTGACGGTCGCGACGGCGACCGGTTCCCCCGCGCGCACCGAGTCCATGAGCGCGGGGAACGCGGGGAAGCTCGGTTCGTCGATGCGCTCGACGAACACGTCGATGATGCCGCCGCAGGTCAGCCCGACGGAGAACGCGTCGTCGTCGGACACCCCGTACCGCTGCAGCACCGGGACGCCGTCGCCGATGACGTCCTGCGCCAGCTCGTACACCGCGCCCTCGACGCACCCGCCGGACACGCTGCCGGTGACGGTGCCGTCCGCGGCCACGAGCATCGACGCTCCCGGCCCGCGCGGCGCCGACCGGAACGTCGACACGACGGTGCCGAGCGCCACGGGCTCCCCGTCCCGGTAGCGGCGGTCGAGCTCGTCGAGAACCTCACGCACGGTGAACCTCCTCCAACAGTGCCTGCAGCGTGGCCAGGCTGTGGCCCGCGAGCAGACGGTCGATGTGGGGCAGCGCCGCCGAGATGCCCGATTGCACGGGCTGATAGCCGTCGACGCCTGCATGCGGATTAACCCACAGTACGGCGTGGGCGAGGCGCCGCAGCTGCGCCATCTGTTCGGCCAGCAGCGACGGGTCGCCGCGCTCCCAGCC
>NZ_JBMBTE010000198.1:0-5896 GCF_048897285.1 Rhodococcus sp. O3 | reverse complement strand
GGCAACCGCCGGCGCGGTGGTGCACGCCCCGCTCCGCCCGAGGAGGCGGCGCTGGCCCGGGCGATGCACGTCGATGCGGCCTCGCGGCTCGAATCGCCGCAGACCACCGCCTCAGGTGATCGGGCCGATTGACGATTCGCTCTCATCTTCGTAAACGTGGTAGCCAGGACACCGGTCACAATCTCCGTGTGCTTTCGTTCGCGAGCGACTGGTTGCTGGGCACGCTCGCGCCGACGCACCGGGTCCGGGGAAGGTCCGGTCGCCGCGAGACAGGACCGGCGATGCTGATTCTCATGACGCACACGCTGTTGTTACGGACACGACGATGCCACGAGGGAGGGCGCCCCCGGATCGCTCCTACAATCTCGGCAGAGTTCTCCGGCCGATGGCTTGTGCACACCTTGACAAGTGGAAGAAGAGGGAAGATTGAGCAACAGCAAGCCGGACACAAGAACCACGGCTTTAGCGGTCGCCAAGCGACTGTTCGTCGAACGGGGTTACTCCAAGACGAGTCTGACCGCGATCGCGGAAGAGATCGGCATCTCGGCTCCGTCGTTGTACTGGCATTTCAAATCCAAAGAGGAGATTCTGTTTTCCCTCATCGAGCAGGACCTCGACAGGTTTATTTCGATGATCACCGAGAACGTTCGTGACCTTTCGCCTGCCGACCGAGTCGAGACGATGGCCAGGCGGTACATCTTGATTCAGCTCGACCGACGACCGGACTCGCCCTCGGCCGTGATGGACGGTGACGCCGGGGCCTCGGAAGCGCTGTCCCACAGACGGATGTTGCAGATCGCCGAGCTCGACCACGTGTTGACCGATGATCATGCTCATCGGATCCGGAGCATGCAAAGCACGGTGTACCACCTGTTCCGGGCCGCGCTGGAGGAGGGAGCGGCATCGGGTGTGTTCAGCGTGGTGGACGCGAGCACAGTTGCATTCGCCATCATCTCACTCTGCGAGAACGTGCAGTCCTGGGCAAAACCTGGCGGCAGACTCGGTCCGGATGAGATCTGCGACCAATACACCATTCTGATTCGTAAGATGATCTTGTGATGTCGGGATCATCCGTGTATCGGCTGCACCATCCCAGCCGGACCGGTTGCCTCGAGGAGTGCGAAGCGGCGATTGTCCGGTCAGGGGCGGCCGGCAGTCCAATGCCGCAGGAGCGTGGACTCGGTCTCCAGGTCGCCGTCCAGCCTACGTAACGCCTCACGTTTGATCTTGCTTGTCTCGGTTCGTGGCAGGGCGTCTACGACCTGCACATACCGCGGGACCATGAACTTTGCCATCCGCTGTCGGCTCCACTGGAAAAGGCCCGACAGATCGGTACCGTCCGCGACGACAACCACCGCCTTTATGTCGTGTTCTCCGAGCTCCGACGGAATGCCCACCACCCCGACCTCGACGATTCCGGGGTAGGCAAGGAGGACGGACTCGACCTCTTGCGGCGAGACGTTCTCTCCACGGACGCGGATGAAGTCGGCCATCCGCTCGGCGAAGTAGATGCGGCCATCGGAATCCATCCGCCCCAGGTCTCCGGTCTGGAACCACCCATCGCGCCACGATCGCGCCGTACGGTCGGGGTCGTCAAGATACCCGGACATCATGACATGGGGCTTCAGAGGTCTGAACACGATTTGTCCTAGTTCCCCGAACGGGAGCTCGTCGCCGTTTCGGTCGTGGATCCGAACCTCGAAATCGGATGTGGCACGGCCACAGCTGCCATCCGGAAGGTCGTCATCCAGGCTGGGCGCGGTGATCGGTTCGGCCTCCGACATACCATAGGCGTCAACCATGCGAACGCCGAAGCGCCGTTCGAAGTTCGCTCGCAAACTTGCCGGAATATGGCCTGCGATACCCATCCTGAGATGGTGGTTCAGATCGTCCGGGGTCGGCTCCGCCGCGTACAGCAGTTCCAGGATGCTCACGAAACCGCCGAAGATCGTGGCTTGGCATGCTCTGATCTGATCCCAGAACTGAGACAGTGAGAACCCTTCGAACATCGCCACCGATGCCCCCGCGCGGATCGCGATCCCGAACACGTCCATTTGGGCGGCGATGTGAAAATACGGCGCCCAGCTGTGAAAGACATCGTGCTCGGTTACCTTCCACGATTCCATCAGTCTCGCCGTTCCTGCGTCGAACATCCCGTGCGGTACCACCACCGCCTTCGACCGGCCCGTAGTACCCGAGCTGAAGAGGATGCTCGCTGGCGAACCTGGGTCCGGATCGACGACCTCGCGGGCGGGCTCGAGCGAGATGTTGCGCAGGTGCTCCCAGAAAGACGGAGCCCCCTTCTCGGATTGATCGGTCAACAGCGTTGCACCGTGTTCACCTACGGCGCCGGCTTCGTAGAGCCGGGCCAATCCTGCGCGGTCGGTGACCACGACGGAGGATCCAATGCGGTCGAGCATGTCGGCGAGGACATCCCCTCGCTGGCCGTTGTTCAACGTGACCGGCACGAGCCCGACCGCTTGACACCCCAGCCAGGCGTAGACCGCTTCCGGACAGTTTCCCAGGTACAGGACGATCCGGCCGTTGCCCGAGGTGGTTTCGTCGAGGTTCTTCAGTGCGCGCCCCGCACGGAACATCATCTCGACCGCGTCCCTGTACACCGTGCTCTCGCCACGCCAGGTGAGGAACGGACGCTCCGGAAATCGTTCGGCACTGCGCACCATCAGTGCAGGAAGACCCACAGGGCAAGTCATCAGAACACCTCTTCGGATCGAAGGATCGACAACAGCGGACGGTCATCGCCGGGACAACGGTCCATCGACTTGCCCAGGCGGTCGAAGAACAGGGCCGGCTCGAACGCGGTCTCCGGATACAGCACACCAGGTGCACCGATCTCCCCGTCGGCCAGCATTTGCAGACCGACCGCCAGCGGGATTCCCGTGGAACCGCCCATCATGCCCGGAAGCCTCCCGTTCAGGTAGGTCATGATCGTCTGCTTCCTGCCGGACACACTGCCCGTAGCCAACGCCCACACAGGAGGCAACGGATCCCGGGCGGTGCTGGCATCAGGGCCGCGTGCCTTGTCCAGCTCAGTCGCGGCCTCGGCCAGCGAGGTCGACCCGGATGTGTGCCTGCCGGCCACGGTCCGCAGCGACCGGAACATCCAGTCCGGCCCGCTCATCACGTTCAGAGCGGTCCTCCGGATGGGGAGACTGCGCGCCAGAGTGACTGGTTCGGGATGACCACAGGTGTATACGGAATGACGACCGAAACCAGGAAAGTCGAGGTCGATCCGTGCGAGCGGCGCCGGGTCGGCCCATGCGCCGTTCTCCCAGGTGCGGATGGTGCCGCTCGATTGGAGCAGCCAGTGTGCAAACGCAGCGGACGGGCCGGTGGATGCGTCACGCGCCTCGATCTTTGTGCCCGAGATCTTCCATCCGGTGTACAGTTCATCCACCTCGTCCAGTTCGGCCCCCGCTGCAGCCGCGAGCAGATTGCTCACACCAGGACTTGCCCCCATGCCCTTGACGACCCGAACGCCGGCCTTCCTCGCGGCTGCGGCGGACTCCAGCGCCGCGAGGGTCGATTCCCAGTCGTCATCGATGTCGAGGTAGTCACAGCCGCAGTCGATTGCGGTTCGAAGGATCCGATCCCCGAACACGGCGAACGGGCCGACCGTGTTCAAGACAATGTCGCAGTCTGCGAATACCTGCCGCAGGCGGACCTGGTCGGTGACGTCGAGCTGTTCCGGTCGTGCAGGGCCTCCCACCTCGTCGCAGATTTCCTGGGCTCGTTGGGCGTCGAGGTCGGCGACGACGAGGTCTTTGACAAAGGCGAACCCGGCGGCCATCCGCACCGCCCACCGCCCCATGGCGCCGCCTCCCCCCACCACGACCACCCGACAGTTGCCATGGAGAATCGGTCTGGACGCCGACCTGGAAGGGTTATCGAACATACGAACTCCTCATGTGAAAGGTATCGGTGCGCTGCCGAGCGCTCACCACTCATCGTTCGTTCATGGTGTTGCATCGGCCGATTCTGCGAGAAACTCTCGAAGCACGTTGTGGGTCACTGTCTCGATGTAGTAGTCCTGCTTCATCAATCCACACACCCATTCGCAGGTGGCAGCGGTAAACACCCGACCGGACCCGCGCTCGAAGTACACAACCATCCCGCTGGTGCGTCGGGCGCGGTCCCGTCCGGCGGCGTCGGTCTGCTCCGTGACGTGGGCCCGGAACTGGGCATCTGCATCGCCGAGCATGAAGTCGTCGCGGTACTCGTCCAGTCCGTCCTCGGCGGAGGTCGCCCAGTTCATTGCGAGGATCTGCAGACCCGCCGGCGCACCGTCCGCATGGGTAGGTTCCGGGAGTCCATCCACGAACTGGTATTCGACGCCGTCCATCTCGAATCCGAACACGTTCGACTCGTCTCCGAACATGTCGGCGTATCCGAGCCCCGTGCCCGCAAAGGCCCAATGCCGGGGACGGAACGTGACGAATCCTCGAGCCGCTCGCGGCGCCATGGCTCCGAATCCGGCGTACATCCCTCGAAGTGCGTTGACACCGAACGTCTTTGCGCCGGGGTACCCAACCCACGAATCCTCCCATGCGGTCGTGACGGCGGACCTGTCGAAGGTTCGCAACGGGTCCGCCTCACGCGCGTCGTACTTGTGCGCAATCTGACGCTCTCCACCCTGGTCGAGTCGGATCTGCCACATGAAGTTCCCGGCAAATCGGGCGATGTTGCCGCCGCCGTCGACAAAGGCGTCGACCACTCGGCGCATGTGTTCGGTCCAGTACTCGTCGTGACCGACAAATACGGCACAGCGGTAGCCACCCAATGGATCATCGTCGAAGTGAAGATCGTCTTGGGTGAGCAGATCTACGACATAGCCATGCCGTTCCGCCCAGTGCACGAAGTGCCGCTCGTACGTAGCCCAACCGGTGCTGGCGTAGTACTTGGAAAAGCCATGCATATAGGCCCATTCCGCGGATTCGTAGCGTGGCGGTAGCGGCCGGTCGGGGCGCCGTTCATTGACGATGCGAGGGGCTCCGGGCGGCACCCAGATCTGTCCTCGCGCCCAGGGACGCTGCGTACTGAGTTCCGGCGACCTACCTCGGACGCTGGCGGGATGGATGCCGTAGTAGTGGCTTGCACCGCCCCAGTCGTTGTAGGCAGTCCAGGTCGCCGTGGACAGGACGAGTGCAATCGCCGACTTTCGAGGCGCCACGGGCCGGACCACGAATAGGTGATGTCCGAGTACTTTTCGTGAATCGACACTTCTCAAGGTCACGAGGTATGCGCCCGGATCGGCGTCCCAAGGAATACCGTAGGTGAGGGAAACGTCCCAACCGCATCCGTCACGGTACGCCGCGTCCGGGACAGGCTGGAACCGGGTGTTGACGGTGGTATCCAGGACCTGTCGGTTTCGGCCGTCGTCGATCGTGATGTCGACCTGTACTCGCGGCTCGGTGGAGGAGACGAACATGCTCACCTGGTCGCCGGGACGATAACTCCGCCGATCGGTGTAACACCATGCTCCGGCGGCCCCGTCGGGATCGGGACGCTCCACCCAGATTCTCTTGGCTCCCGGCGAGATTCCGGACACGAACTCGACCTGCTGCTCGCCTCCCGGTCGCCGTCCTCGTGAGATCGCAGACGCGACAGTGTCATCCATGGGTGGTCATCCTTCGATGGTTGTCTTCGGAGTGGCTGCGGCCGGGAGTTCGGATTGCGGGTGGGTTCGCTTCGAGATGGTCCCGGCGATCAGAGTCACCGCTCCGGTAGTCACCGCAGCGACCGCGGCCGGCACCCACGACTCGACGTATCGTGTCGCTGCACTCAAAGCGATGGGCAGCAGTCCTCCCGCCAGCACGGACGAAATCTGATAACACACAGAGATTCCCGTGTACTTCACCTCGGCGGGAAACAGGTC
>NZ_JBMBTE010000197.1:0-5930 GCF_048897285.1 Rhodococcus sp. O3 | reverse complement strand
CCCGGTTCGAAAGCATGTTCGAACCATAGCGAGGGGCACCGACATGTTCGGATCAGTCGTCCGGGCTGTGCAGTCGCACCGTTCCGCCGTCGAGGTCGACGCCCAGCGGATCGGCACCGGTGCCCTGGTCGTGCCGCGAGGTGCGCTGCCGCTGCTGTTCCTCGGCGACGTGGCGGTACGACGGCGACAGCAGCGTCTGGATCTCGCCGAACGCACCCATGACCGCTCCGCCGTTCACCGGCGGCTTGCGTTTGCGCCAGTAGATCCAGCCGCGCCGCTCGGCGTACAGGGCGGCGCGGTCCAGAATCACGCCGGCCAGGACGGCGATTGCGAGCCAGACAACTGCGGACATGCAGCCTCCGGGATGCTGTTCTCCGCTCGGGCGATCGAGGTGTGCGATCGGAGAGTACCGCTCACGGGCGCATACCCGCTGCGACCTCGTGCTCGCTCCCGCCGGAGCCCGACGACGAAGTGATATCGACGAGACCGGACAACACCGGCGGCAGCGGCGTCCGGTGGAGAACACCGAGCCGTTGAGTCGCGCGGGTGAGCGCGACGTATAGCTCGGCCGCGCCGCGCGGACCGTCGGCGAGAATCCGGTCCGGCTCGACCACCAGCACCGCGTCGAACTCGAGGCCCTTCGTCTCGTACGCCGCGACCGCACCGGGTACATCGGGCGGACCGATCACGATGCTGGTGCCCTCACGTCCGGACTCGTCGCGGACGAATTCTTCGATCGCCGAGGCGATGTCGTCGTCGCCGACGTGCCGGGACCACGGTGCGACTCCACATGCGCGCACCGACTCCGGTGGCGTTGTGCCGGGCGAGAACTCGGCGAGCAGCGCGGCTGCGACGGTCATGATCTCCGACGGGGTGCGGTAGTTCACCGAGAGCGACCGGTACATCCAGCGGCCGGGCACGTACGGTTCGAGCATCGCCTCCCATGACGACGTTCCCGCCGGTGACCGGCGTTGTGCGAGATCGCCCACCACCGTGAACGATCGGCTGGGGCAGCGTCGCATCAGCACCCGCCAGTCCATTTCGGACAATTCCTGCGCCTCGTCGACCACGACGTGCCCGTATGTCCAATCCCGATCCGCGATGGCACGTTCGGCGAGGTCTCGGGTGTCGCGTTCGACGAAGCGGTCCGCGAGATCCTCGGCGTAGAGCAGGTCGGTCGCGAACAGGTGGTCCTCGTCGTCCATGTGGTCCTCACGGGTCGTCAGGAGGTCGAGAACCCCGGCAGCGTAGGCGGTTTCCCTCTTTCTCTCGGTCTCGGCCGCGTCGACGGTGTCGACCGTGCCGAGGAGGTCGACGAGTTCGTCGAGCAGTGGCACGTCGGACACGGTCCACGCGTCGCCGTGCTCGCGCAGGAGCACGTCGTCGCCGCCGGCCGCCCGCAGCCGGCCGGGTGACGAGAACAGCTCCGACAACAGTATTTCCGGTGTCAGAACCGGCCACAGGTCGTCGAGAACTCGGGTGAAGACATCGTTCTCGGCGAGTTCGCCGCGCAGGTCCTCGCGCAGGTTCTCCCACGCCGCTCGGTCGTCGCGGGACAGCCAGCCCCGGCCGATACGAGCGATCGCCCGTTCCGTCAGCGCCCATGTCACGACGTCGGTGAACACGGCCCGGGCCTTGTTGTGCGGAAGACCGCTCGCGCGGGCCTCGTCCCGTGCCCACCGAGCGATCTCGGCGTCGAGCCGCACGGTGACGTCCGTGAGTTCGACGAGCACCGGATCCTGCGGCAGGCGCTGGCGGTCCGCGATCGCGGCAGTCAGCACATCCAGGATGGCCACCGAACCCTTCGATCGCGCGGCCTCGGGAGTGTCCTCGGCGGTGACGTGAAGGCCGGGCACGAGACCTCCGGTGGTCGCGAACACCACGTTCGTCTCGCCGAGCGACGGCAGGACGTGGGCGATGTGGTCCAGGAACGTCGGGTTCGGGCCGACGACGAGCACCCCGTGACGCTCCATCCGTTCGCGCTGCGTGTAGAGCAGGTATGCGACGCGATGCAGGGCGACGGCGGTCTTGCCGGTGCCGGGTCCGCCCTCGATGACCAGCACGCCCGGATGGTCGAGGCGGATGATCGCGTCCTGTTCGGCCTGGATGGTCGCGACGATGTCGCGCATGCCCTGCCCTCGCGGCGCGTTCACCGCCGCGAGCAGCGCGGCATCACCCCGGCCCCCGCGTTCACGACCGTCGGGGCGGCCGAGGACTTCGTCGGTGAACTCGACGACCTCGCGTCCACGGGTGTGGAACTGTCGGCGCCGCCGCATGCCTTCCGGGTGGGAGCCGGTCGCGACGTAGAACGGGCGTGCCGCCGGGGCGCGCCAGTCGAGCAGCAGTGGTTCGTATTCGTTCGCCCGGTCGAACATGCCGATGCGGCCGATGTAGGAGACTTCGCCGGTCGGCGTGTCGAGCCGGCCGAAGCACAGCCCGCCTTCCGCGACGTTCAGCCGCTGCACCTCCCGGGCCAGTGTGCGCACCTCGACCTCGCGATCCACGAGCGTCCCGCCGCTGCCCCGCAACGCGGCCGCATGCCGCGCCTTCGCCTCCGCCCGCTCGGCATCGAGCCGCGCGTACAGGCCGGCCACATAACTGCGCTCGGACCGGAGTTCGTCCTCATACCCTCGGATCGACATGTGCGCCTCACTTTCCTCGCCGCTGCGATCATGGGTTTCCGCTACGGCCAGCGATTGTGCGGCACGAGCGGGGCCTTGCCGCAAGACCCCGGGTGCGCTATACGTTGAAAGTGAGAGAGGCGCAGTGCCTCTCTTTTTCGCATACGCGAGTTCGCGTCCGAGAGTCTTCTGGGACGATCCGGTGATGGATCAGCCCGGATACGACGCGGTTGCCGACCTCTACGCCGACACCTTTCCCGCCACGTACATGAGTCCCCTCGAGCGCGCAGTGGTCGCAGCGTTCGCCGAATCGGTGCGCGACGGTCCGGTCGAGGGTCTCGTGGTGGACGTGGGCTGCGGCGTCGGCCACGTCACCGCCGATCTCTCGAGCAGACGACTGGACGTCGTCGGCGTCGATCCGAGCCGGGAGATGCTCCGGGTCGCGCGGGACCTGTACCCCGGCCTGTGTTTCGAGCAGGACGACGCGCACCTTGCCTCCACCGACCTCGGCGGCCGCGGTATCGCGGCGATCATCGCCAGGTTCAGCCTCATCCACATTCCGCCCGGTGGGATTCCCGACGTGCTCGCCGGCTGGGCATCCAGGACCGCCCGGGTGCGGTGGTCGCGGTCGCGGCGCAATCCACCGACGAAGCAGGGGAGGTCGTCGAGTTCGACCACGGCGTCGCGCCGGCCTGGCGGTGGCACCCGGATCGGCTCGCCGACTCGCTCGCCGTCGCCGGTTTCGACGAGATGTGGCGGACGGTCAGCCGTCCCGACACCGGATACCACCGGTTTCCCGAAGTGCATCTCGTGGCTCGTCGCCGCTGACCGGGACAGTCCGCTACTCCGGCTCTACACGAGACCCGACGGTGTGGACGACCTGGAGTTCGGGATCCCACGGGAAGAGCCCGTCGACGGCATCTTCCAGCTCGCTCAACGGGGGTAGTTCGGCGGGACCGAGTACGGACACGGTGACGGTGTCGCCCTGCCACGCCACATCCGTGACCTCGGCTCCGGGCGTCGAGCCGAGCCACTGCTGCGTCACGTTGGAAACCTGTCGAGCCCACAGCGACGCGAGGGAGTTGACGACCATCGGCACCGCGACAACGACCAGCGCGATCACCAGGATCACGTACGCACGCCGTCGCCCGGTCCTGAGACTGTCCTCCGCGGAGTAACCGGCGGCGACGAGAACGACGGTCGCGGTGATGATCATCGCGATCACGTTGGAGGCGAACAGGATGAACGCCCCCGCTGCCAGTGCCCCGGCTCCCGATCCCAGGCAGACGCCGACGACGGCAAGTGGCGGAACGAGGGAGATCGCGATGGCAACGCCCGGCAGGACGTCGCCGACGTCGCGGCGCGTAATGGCGACCGCCCCGACGAGGCCGGTCGCGAGAGCGGCGGTCAGATCCATCAGGGTAGGGGAGGTACGCCCGAGAACCTGCGAGTTGCTCAGCACGGAAGCCGGATTCGCCAGTACCTGAGCGAATACGACGCCGAGCAGGACGACCAGCACGATACCGGCGGCGATGTACAGCAGGCTGCGAACGATCAGAGATCCGCGCCCGACGGTGATGCCCAGTCCCACACCGAGTATCGGCGTGGACAGCGGTGCCACGATCATCGCGCCGATCACGGTTGCGGTCGAGTCGCTCACCACGCCCGCCACCGCGATCACGGCGGACAGTGTCAGCATCACCCAGAATGCCGAACGTTTCGCCCCGGCGTCACCGACGGACAGGTCCAGGCGGTCTTCGAGTTCGTCGAGGTCACGACGCTGGCTCGAGGGAATCACCAGGTGCAGCATTCACGACCTCCCGTCGGAGCCATCGCTTTCGGTTCCTGCCGAGTCGTTCGCCTCGGGAGGACGGTCGGACGATCGAGAATCCGACGTGGCGGTGGGCACAGAGTACGCCGGAACGCGGTCCGTCATCGAAGCTTCGGCCATCACCGGTGCAGCCACGAGCACCACGGCGAAGACGAACAGCCAGCCGATTCCGGTGAACACGATCCCGAGTACACCGAAGTGCGCATACGAGTCCGCGATCACCCGCGGCATCGCGATGCGGCTCGCAATGTCGAGCCCCGTGAGCAACGTCGCGGTGATCGCCCCGGTGATCCACAGGACCCGGCCGGAGACGAACCTCATCGTCAGCAGATAGGGGCATCCCGCCCACACACACGTCCACACGCACCATTGGCCGACCAGGATCAGGATCGGGATCTGCGACAGCTGGATCAGCGCGACGAGCGGGATGGAGCCGGCCACGACGAACAGGACCGCGAACCACCGCCAGGCATGGGACAGTCCGAGGCTCGGTGTGTGCCATACCTTTCCGTACATGCGGCCGAGAGCACGTGCGAACGACGTTCCGCTGATCACGACCATGATCACGCCGATGATCCCGAACGCGGCGGTCTGCGGGATCATCGGCGGGGCGTCGCCGGGGAGCAGGAGCGAGGTGTCGATGAGGAAGCGGTCCCGCACGGTGCGCCGTACGACCGTCGTGTCGGCAACGATCGATGCGGCCAGGAGAACCGGCAGGACGGACGTGAACATCTGAGCGGCCAGTGTCATGGCCCGGTCGACCAGCTCGATCTGTGCCAGTCCCACCAGGGTCCGCTCGACGACGCGACCGACAGGATTCGAGGACAGGTGAGCTTCGAGGGCGAGGATCACGGCGTTCTTCGGCCGAGGTTGCTCTGTGGGTGGAACCATGCCGAAGTCCTTCCGCCATCCCACGGGCCGAAGCCGATGGCACGTCGCGCAGTGCGTCTTCCGGGCCGCGCGCGCGGCCCGGAAGACGCACCTACCTAGCTACTGCCATTGTGCGCGGCGTCGACCTTCGCGATCGGTGCAGCGGAGACGGGGGTGGGGGCCGCAGTCGTTGCCGGGCGTTGTCCGACGGACCCGAGCATGCCGCTGATGTCGATACCGGAGGCTTCGAGTGTCTCGATCACGCCGGCGATGGTCGACGGGCTGATCCCGAGGATCGAACCCACCGACCCGGACACGCCGTCGGCGCCCCCGACGATGGAGATGCGGTCGATCTCGCCGACCGGCTTCGCGGCCGCGGCTGTCGCCTCGACCAGAGCCGCGAGGACGTCCGGCAGCATGAGCAGTTGCGCAGCGGCCGGGCTGTAGGCATTGAGTGCCGCCGCGATCTCCTGCTTGCCGCTCGCTTCGGCCTCGAGCCGGGCGCGCAGACCGTCGGCCTCGGCCTGCTGTTCGGCACGCAGCGCGTCGGCGGCGGCCTTGCGGCCCTCGGCCTCGGCTTCGAGGCGGGCCTTGATGCCCTCGGCCTC
>NZ_JBMBTE010000196.1:0-5955 GCF_048897285.1 Rhodococcus sp. O3 | reverse complement strand
CGCCGAGGAGCTCGGCGCCGCGATCGCCGCCGGTCTGGAGTACCTGCGCGAGCTGGTCGCCGCCGGTCGGACCGCCGCCAACGCGCTCGGTCAGATCGAGTTCCGCCTCGCGGCCACCGACGACCAGTTCCAGACCATCGCCAAGTTCCGCGCCGGCCGTCAGGTCTGGGCCCGCATCGCCCAGGTCGTCGGGGCGGTGGACGCGGGCAACGCCCCGCAGCACGCCGTCACCTCCGCCGCGATGATGACCCAGCGCGACCCGTGGGTGAACATGCTGCGCACCACCCTGGCCGCGTTCGGTGCCGGTGTCGGTGGCGCGGACTCGGTCACGGTCCTGCCGTTCGACGTCGCCCTGCCCGCCGGTGCGCTCGACGTGTCCGAGGCGTTCTCCGAGCGCATCGCCCGCAACACCCAGCTGCTGCTGCTCGAGGAGTCCAACCTGGGCCGGGTGCTCGACCCGGGCGCCGGCTCCTGGTACATCGAGGAGCTCACCGCCCAGGTTGCCGGCAAGGCATGGGAGTTCTTCCAGCAGATCGAGGCGGCCGGAGGTTACCGCGCGGCGCTCGACGCGGGAGTGATCTCCGAGCGCATCGCCGCGACCCGCGCCCGCCGCGAGTCCGACATCGCGCACCGCCGTACGTCGGTGACCGGCGTCAACGAGTTCCCGAACCTGGGCGAGACGCCGCTGCCCGCCGACGTCGCCGAGGCCGGTGCGTTCGCGGCCCGCTACGCCGCACCGTTCGAAGCCCTGCGTGACCGCTCGGACGCGTACCTGGCCGCACACGGTGTCCGCCCGAGGGTGCTGCTCGCACCGCTCGGACCGATCGCCGAGCACAACATCCGCTCGACGTTCGCGACGAACCTGCTGGCCGCCGGCGGCATCGAGGCCGTCAACCCCGGCACCCTCGCGCTCGACACGATCGCGCAGACCGTGGCCGATTCGGGTGCGACCGTCGCCGTCCTGTGCGGCACCGACAAGCGGTACGACGCGGATGCCGGTCCTGCGACCGCCGCGCTGCGTGCCGCCGGCATCTCCACCGTCCTGCTCGCCGGGCCGGAGAAGGCCGTCGGTGACGTGGAGGGTGAGGCGCGTCCGGACGGGTTCCTCACCGCCAAGATCGACGCGATCGCCGCGCTGACCGACCTGCTGAACACTCTGGGAGCGTAAGTGAGCATCGAACACAAGATCGGCAGCTTCGCCGATGTCCCGCTGACGGATCCGGCGTCGCCGGCCCCGTCCGCGCCGACTCCGGAGCAGGCCGCCGCGCTCGTCGAATCCGTGGCGACCGCGAACAACTACACCGTCGACGACGTGGTGTGGTCGACGCCCGAGGGCATCGACGTCAAGCCCGTCTACACCAAGGCCGACCGGGATGCGGTCGAGGCCGCCGGCTACCCGCTGGGCAGCTACCCCGGCATCGAGCCGTTCGTGCGCGGCCCGTACCCGACGATGTACGTCAACCAGCCGTGGACCATCCGCCAGTACGCCGGGTTCTCCACCGCCGCCGAATCCAACGCCTTCTACCGCCGCAACCTCGCGGCCGGCCAGAAGGGCCTGTCGGTGGCGTTCGACCTGGCCACGCACCGCGGCTACGACTCGGACCACCCACGTGTGCAGGGTGACGTCGGCATGGCCGGTGTCGCGATCGACTCGATCCTCGACATGCGGCAGCTCTTCGACGGCATCGACCTGTCGCAGGTGTCGGTGTCGATGACCATGAACGGCGCGGTGCTGCCGATCCTCGCGCTGTACGTCGTGGCCGCCGAGGAGCAGGGTGTCGCGCCCGAGCAGCTGGCCGGAACCATTCAGAACGACATTCTGAAGGAGTTCATGGTCCGCAACACGTACATCTACCCGCCGAAGCCGTCGATGCGGATCATCTCCGACATCTTCGCCTACACGTCGGCGAAGATGCCGCGGTTCAACTCCATCTCGATCTCCGGCTACCACATCCAGGAAGCCGGCGCGACCGCCGACCTCGAGCTCGCCTACACGCTCGCCGACGGCATCGAGTACATCCGCGCCGGTCTCGACGCGGGCATGGACATCGACAAGTTCGCGCCGCGCCTGTCGTTCTTCTGGGCGATCGGCATGAACTTCTACATGGAGATCGCGAAGATGCGGGCCGGGCGCCTGCTGTGGAGCGAACTCGTCGAGAAGTTCTCCCCGAAGTCCGCGAAGTCGAAGTCGCTGCGCACCCACTCGCAGACCTCCGGCTGGTCGCTGACCGCGCAGGACGTGTTCAACAACGTCGCGCGCACCTGCGTCGAGGCGATGGCCGCGACCCAGGGCCACACCCAGTCGCTGCACACCAACGCGCTCGACGAGGCCCTCGCGCTGCCGACGGACTTCTCCGCGCGCATCGCCCGCAACACCCAGCTGCTGCTGCAGCAGGAGTCGGGCACCACCCGCCCGATCGACCCGTGGGGCGGCTCGTACTACGTCGAGTGGCTCACCCACGAACTCGCGAACCGGGCCCGCGCCCACATCGCCGAGGTCGAGGAGGCCGGCGGCATGGCGCAGGCCATCTCCGAGGGCATCCCGAAGCTGCGCATCGAGGAGGCCGCGGCCCGCACGCAGGCGCGCATCGACTCCGGCCGCCAGCCGGTGATCGGCGTCAACAAGTACCAGGTCGCCGAGGACCAGCAGATCGAGGTCCTCAAGGTCGAGAACTCGAAGGTCCGCGCCGAGCAGATCGCCAAGCTCGAGCGGCTGCGCGCCGAACGTGACGAGGACGCCACCCGCGCCGCGCTGGCCGCGCTCACCCGCGCCGCCGCCTCCACCGAGGGCGGCATGGAGAACAACCTGCTCGCCCTCGCGATCGACGCGGCCCGCGCCAAGGCCACCGTCGGCGAGATCTCCGACGCGCTCGACGAGGTCTACGGACGTCACCAGGCCGAGATCCGCACCATCAGCGGTGTGTACCGGGACGAGGCCGGAAAGGCGGGCAACATCAGCACGGCAACCGAACTCGTCGAGAAGTTCGAGAAGGCCGAGGGACGTCGTCCCCGCATCCTGGTCGCGAAGATGGGCCAGGACGGTCACGACCGCGGACAGAAGGTGATCTCCACCGCCTTCGCCGACCTCGGCTTCGACGTCGACGTGGGACCGCTGTTCCAGACCCCCGAAGAGGTCGCCAACCAGGCGGCCGACAACGACGTGCACGTCATCGGCGTGTCGTCGTTGGCCGCGGGACACCTCACGCTGGTGCCCGCGCTTCGGGAGGCGCTCGCGGAGGTGGGCCGCCCCGACATCATGATCGTGGTCGGCGGCGTCATCCCTCCGGGCGACTTCGACGAGCTGTACCAGGCCGGCGCCGCGGCGATCTTCCCGCCCGGCACCGTCATCGCCGACGCGGCCGTGGGTCTGCTCGGCAAGCTCTCCGAGCAGCTCGGCCACGGCTCGGAGGACTGATCCCAGATGGGCCGACCTCCGGTCGATCTCGATCGGCTCGAACAGGACGTGCTCGCCAATCGGCGGGCCGGCCTGGCCAAGGCGATCACGTTGGTCGAGTCCACCCGCGACGACCATCGGGAGCAGGCGCAGCAGTTGCTGCTGCGCCTGCTCCCGAAGGCGGGCAACGCGATCCGGGTGGGCATCACGGGTGTTCCCGGCGTCGGGAAGTCGACGTTCATCGACTCGCTGGGCATGTACCTGCTCGAGAAGGGCCACCGGGTGGCGGTGCTCGCCGTCGACCCGTCGTCGACGCGCACCGGCGGGTCGATCCTCGGGGACAAGACCCGCATGGCCCGCCTGTCCGTCGAACGGAACGCCTACATCCGTCCGTCCCCGACCGCCGGCACGCTCGGCGGTGTCGCCAAGGCGACCCGCGAGACGATGGTGCTGCTCGAGGCCGCCGGTTTCGATGTGATCCTCGTCGAAACCGTCGGTGTCGGTCAGTCCGAGGTGACGGTCGCGAACATGGTGGACTGCTTCACGTTCCTGACGCTGGCCCGCACCGGCGATCAGCTGCAGGGCATCAAGAAGGGCGTGCTCGAACTCGCCGACCTCGTCGCGGTGAACAAGGCGGACGGCAACTTCGAGCGCGACGCGCGGGTCGCCGCCCGCGAGCTGGCCGGCGCGATGCGCCTGGTGCACCCGCACGACGCGATCTGGAAACCGCCGGTCATCACGATGAGCGGTCTCGAGGGCCACGGCCTGGACACGTTCTGGGACACCGTCCTCAAGCACCGTGAGGTGCTCACCGCGGCGGGGTTGTTCGAGGAGAACCGCCGTCGCCAGCAGGTCGACTGGACCTGGACGATGGTGCACGACCAGCTGCTGCGTCGTCTCGAAACGAACCCGCGGGTCAACAAGATCCGCGACGAGGTCGAGCAGGGTGTGCGCGACGGGTCGCTCACCGCGGCGCTGGCCGCGCAGCGGCTGCTCGCCGCCTTCGACGGCACCGAATCGTTCGACGGCACTGCATGACGATCCGGTCGGCCGCGACCGCTGCTTCGGTGGCGTTCGCGGCCGTCGCCGTCGCGCATCTCCTCGCGCAAGTCGTGGCGCCGGAATCGGCGTTCACCGACATCTCCCAGTGGTTCCTGATGCCGCTGCTCGCCGCCGCGCTGGCCGCCGCCACCCCGGCGCCGCGATCGCGGCTGGTGAATCTCGTGCTCGTCGCTCTCGGGTTGTCGTGGCTGGGCGATGCCGCACCCGACCTGTTCGACGGGGACGCCGCGTTCCTGGTGATGGTCGGGTTCTTCCTGTGCGCGCAGGTGGTGTACATCGCGGCGTTCGCGCCGTACCGGGCGGCCGGCATCGTGCACACCCGCCGCTGGGCGCTGGCGATCCCGGTGGTCGCCGTCCTCGCGCTGATCGCGGTGTGCGCGGCCGGCGCGGGCGCACTGCTCGCCCCGGTCGTCGTGTACGGGCTGCTGCTCGCCACGATGGCGGTGCTCGCCACCGGCGTGTCCCCGGTCGTGGCGACCGGCGCGGTGCTGTTCGTCGTTTCGGATGCGCTGATCGCGCTCGGGGCGTTCACCGAGCTGTCCGTTTCCGGCTTCGCGGTCATGTCCACCTACATCGCGGCCCAGGTGCTCATCGCGGTCGGCGCCCGCGCGGTCGCCGAGCCGGTGGTGTCGAGCCCCGGCCGGGCCGCGACCGCCTGAACGGGTCACGAACCGGCCGGGACAGGGGATCAGATTCCGATCAGTTCCTTCGCGACGGCGACCGCGGCGGGCCCGTCGAGAGCCGGGCGATCGGCCCATCTGCCGCCGGTGACCGTCACCGATACCTCGGGCAGCGACACCGTGGTCACGGAGACGGCGGCGACGGCGATCTCCTGCTCGAGGGTGTACGCGATGCCGCCGGCGCTCTCGATGTCGGCGTCGGAGATCACGGTCAGCCCGGAGCCGCCCATCTGCTCGGCGGAGTAGACGGTACCGGTGCCGGGTTCGAGGATGACACCGACGGTGCGGATCGCGTCGAGGTCGGTCGCGGGGCTCTCCCACTGGCAGTAGGCACCGTTCTCGCCGGCCTCGCTCACGGCGCCGGCCTGCAGGCCGTCGATGTAGTCGGCGACATAGGGTTCGATGTCCGCGCAGCTCGAGAAGCGGGCGAGGATGTCCTCGTCCAGGGTGCCGGGGATGAACTCCGACCCGGAATCCGAGGACGCCGAATCCGAGGATGCCGAATCCGGGGACGCAGCGTCGGAGGAGGAGTCCTCGGAGGAGCAGGCGGGTAGCAGCGCGCAGGCGAGTGCGACGGGGACGGCGAGAAGTCGAGTTCGATTCACCGCTGCATGGTATAGGTCGCGGGCCCGCTCGTTGATCTTGGTCCCGGTTGCCCGATTTCGGAGTGATCGTCGCAGGTCAGCGGGTTTCCGGAGGCGTCGGCCAGGACGGGGGATCGCCGCCCCACGGGCGCGCCGGGAACGGATGATCGGGGTAGTCGGCGACGGCGGGCCGGGCCGCCGTGACCGCACCGTGGGTTGTGACGGTTGCCGCACC
>NZ_JBMBTE010000195.1:0-5957 GCF_048897285.1 Rhodococcus sp. O3 | reverse complement strand
CGCGGGGCTCGGCGATCAAACGCATCGGACCCGCCGTGGGTGCGGCGGCGCTGCTGGTGATCGTGCTCTTGGTGCTGCGCCGCCTGCTCGGTTCGCGCGACTGAGTGGGGCTTCGCCCCCGTGTGCCTTTGTGGCGGCTCCTGCCGTCACAAAGGCACACGGGCGCGTCAGCGCCCGAGCGCCCGCCAGACCCGGTCGCGGGAGATCGGCAGCTCGTGCGGCCGGACGCCGATCGCGCGGCGCACCGCGCTCGCCAGTGCTGGCGCGACGGGGTTGTACGGGGCCTCGCTCATCGACTTCGCACCCATCGGGCCGATGGTGTCGAACGTGTCGACGAAGTGCACCTCGGTGCGCGGCACGTCCGCGTACTGCGGAATGTGGTAGTTGCGCAGCACATTCGTCGTCACCCGGCCGAGGTCGTCGGTGATCAGTTCCTCGTAGAGGGCCGTGCCGATACCCTGTGCGACGCCGCCCTCCACCTGGCCGCGGCACTGTTCGGGGTTGACGACCGTGCCGGCGTCGGCGGCCTGCACCGACTGCAGAATCCGGACCTCACCGGTCCGCACGTCCACCGCGACCCGGAAGCCGTGCACGTTGAACGACAGCGACCGCGGCAGACCGCCGTGGTTGCCCTCGGCCCGCAGCGGCTCACCGGCGGCCTCGAGCAACTCCGCAGGTGAGACCAACACGTCCCCGCTACGGGCTCCGTCCGGTTCGAGCACGACGGATTCGGCGTCGGTGCCGGTCAGTTCGGCGGCGAGTTTGCGGATGCGGCCGTGTAGTTCCCGCGCCGCCGCCAGCAGGGCCTTGCCCGCAACCACCGTGCCGGACGATCCGTAGGCACCCGTGTCGTGGGTGGTGACGTCTGTGTCGGATTGCCGCACCTGGATCCGGTCGGGGCTGGTGCCCAGTTCGGTCGCGGCGATCTGGGTGTGCACCGTGGTGGTGCCGTTCCCGAACTCGGCGGTGCCGACCCGGGCGAGATACGTTCCGTCGGGCTGCAATTCGATCGAGGTGTCGGCGATGTGGCCGCCGGGCGGGTTGGACGCGATCATCGACAGCGCCATGCCCTCGCCGATGCGCCACTGCTCCCCCACCGGCGCCGCCACGTCGTTGCCCCGCGACAGGGCTTCCTGCACGACGTCGAGGCACTGGTCGAGGCCGTAGCTGCCGAACACGAGGTCGGCGCCTTCCGGGTGCGCTCCGATCAGATCGTCGCCCGGCACCACGACGTTGCGCCGCCGCAGTTCGAAGGGGTCGATGCCGAGTTCCAGTGCGAGCTCGTCCATCGCGGATTCGACGGCGAAGATCACCTGCCCGAGGCCGTAGCCGCGGAAGGCCCCGGACGGCCGGTTGTTCGTGTACACCGACTGGGCGTCGACGCGCTTGTTCGGGCAGCGGTACACCTCGATCGATTCGCCGCATCCGTGGAACATGACGCTCGCCGAATGGTTTCCGTACGCACCGCCGTCGTTGAGCACGTCGATGGCCAGCGCGGTGAGGATCCCGTCGGCGTCCGCGGCGACGGTGATGTCGACCCGCATCGGATGCCGGCACGGCGCGACCGTCAACTGGTCGCTGCGGGTGAACTCCCACTGCACCGGACGTCCGGTCCGCAGCACCGCCGCGGCGATAACGTCCTCGACCAGCATCTCCTGCTTCCCGCCGAAACCGCCGCCGAGCCGCGCGGTGAACACCCGCACCCGGTCGCGCTCGAGCCCGAACACGTGACACAGTTCGTCGCGGACGAGGAACGGCACCTGGGTGGAACTGCGGATCACCAGGCGCCCGTCGTCGTCGATCCAGCCGATGGCCCCGTGGGTTTCGAGGTGCGTGTGCTGCACGCGCTGGGTCTGCCACCGGCCGCGCACGACCGCGGCGGCCGCGGCGATCCCGGCATCGATGTCGCCGACCCCGCCGTGCACCTCGCCGATAAGGTTGCGGGAGACGTCGGCGATCCGCGACTCGGGCCCCTTGCCGACGTGCAGCAGTGGCGCCCCGGGTGACCGTGCCTCGTCCGGGTCGAGGACGAACGGCAGCACCTCGTACTCGACATTCAGCAGGCGGCAACCCTCCTGCGCGATCGCCGGGGACTCGGCGACGACCGCGGCGACGCGCTGCCCGTGGAAGCGCAGCACCCGGTCGAACAGCAGGGTGTCGTCGGGATCTTCCTCCCGATTCTCGTGGCGGGCAGTCGAATATGCGACATCGGGAGCGTCCCGGTAGCACAGCACCGCGTGCACTCCCGGCAGCGCTTCGGCCGCGGAGGTGTCGATCGCCGTGATGCGGGCGTGCGCGTGCGGGCTGCCGAGCACCGCGATGTGCAGGGCGCCCTCCACGACGGTGTCGAACGTGTACGGCTCGGTTCCGGTGACCACGCGCGGACCGGCAGGGGCGGCCTGCGAACGCCCGAACGACGCTGCGGCCCCGACGCATTCGGTGTTGGTGACGCCGCGCAGGGAATCGTCGATGGACCGGTACCCCGTGCACCGACACAGATTGCCCTTGAGCCGGTTCGGCAGGTCGTCGAGGTCGTCGTCGGTGAAGGTCGAGGCGGTGACGATCATCCCGGCGGTGCAGAACCCGCACTGGAATCCCGCGGCGTCGACGAACCGGCGCTGCAGCGGGTGCAAGTCCTCGGGGGTGCCGAGCCCGGAGACGGTGGTGACCTCGCGGCCTTCGGCCCTTTGCGCGGGATAGATGCACGAGTGCACCGCTTCCCCGTCGACGAGGACCGAGCAGGCGCCGCAGTCGCCGGCGTCGCACCCCTTCTTCACCTCGAAATGGGTGTTCTCGCGCAGCAGGGTGCGCAGGCACTGCCCGGGCCGTGCCGGGGTGTCGATCTCGCGGCCGTTCACGGTGAACTTCACGACAGCTCCTCACAGATCTCCCCGGCGAGCACGGCGGTGACCGCGCGTCGCCAGTCCGCGGCCCCGTGGGCATCGGTGTAATAGGCCGAAACGGGAATACGCTCTCCCAGAGCGTCTTCCATCTCGTTCGCGTCGGGAACCCGGTCGAACGTCAGCACGTACGGCCGGTCGGTGGCCGCGGTCACGGACAGCGCGAACGTCCCGCCCGGGTCCCGCCGTCCGATCACGACCGCCCCCGAGCGGCCGAGCGGGGACAACGCGATCTTCCGGAACGCCGTGCGCGACTGCAACATCGGTGCGGGGATGTGGATACTGCGCACCACCTCTCCGGCGTCGAGGAGGTTGGTGGCGATGCCGGTCACGAAGTCCACCACCGGGATCCGTCGGTCGGTGCCGTCCGTCGACCAGATCAGTACCGTCCCGTCCAAGGCGCAGACGAGGGAGATCATCGCACCCGCGGGGAACGAGAGGCACAGGTTGCCACCGATTGTTGCGCGTTTCCAGATCTTCCACGACGCCAGCAGAGCGGACGCGCACTGCCGGAACAGCGGTGCGGCAGGCCATGTTTCGGATAGGGACAGGTTCGCGATCCGTTCCACCGTGCAGGTCGCGGCGATCTCGAGGCCGTCCTCGGTGACGGTGAGGGCAGGCCATTCCAATCCGGTGAGGTCCACCAGCCGATTCAGGTGCGGCTGCGGCTCGGAGAACAACCACGTGCCGCCGCCGACGTAGGCGGTGCCCGGACCGGCCAGGAGATCCGCTCGATCGCGGGCCACCCGGTAGTCGGTGACGGTGTGCAGATCCACGGTGCTCACCCCGCCTTCGCGACCAGCGCCCGGTGAGCGGCGGCGACCTCGCCCGCGACGACGTCCTCGTCCACGGTGAGAACCTCGTCGCGGCGCACCACCTCACGGCCGTTGACGAGCAGCAGTTCGAGCGGCGGCTGCGAACCCAGCACAATCGCCGCGACCGGATCGGTGATCCCGGAATGGGCGAGGGTGTCGATCCGCCACAGTGCGAGATCGGCGAGCTTGCCGACCTCGAGGGACCCGATCTCGTCCTCGCGACCCAGCACCCGGGCGCCGCCGATCGTGGCGAGTTCGAGGCTCTGGCGCACCGTCATCGCGCGGGGACCGCTGCGGGCCCGAGCGAACAGCGCCGCGTGGTGGGCTTCCTCGAGCATGCAGCACGATTCGTTGCTCGCGGCCCCGTCGACACCGAGACCGAGCGGGACCCCGGCGGCATACAGGTCGGCGGCACGCGCGATGCCCGCGCCGAGCCGGCCGTTCGACGTCGGGCAGTGTGCGGCGCCGGTGCCGGACGCGGCGAGCACCCCGATGTCGCGGTCGTCGAGGTGCACCGCGTGCGCGTACCAGACGTCCGGGCCGGTCCAGCCGAGCGACTCCATGTACTGCACGGGATTGCATCCGAATCGCTCGAGGCAGAAGTCCTGCTCGTCGAGGGTCTCGGCGAGGTGCGTGTGGAGCCGCACCCCCAGGTCGCGAGCGAGCACCGCGGACTGCCGCAGCAGCTCGGTGGTGACGGAGAACGGTGAGCACGGCGCCAGCGCGATCCGCAGCATCGAATCGAACGACGGATCGTGCCACTGCTCGACGGCGCTCCGGCTGCCCTCGAGGATCGCATCGAGATCCTCGACGATGTGATCCGGCGGCAGCCCGCCGGCGCTGGTGCCCAGGTCCATCGAGCCACGGCACGGATGGAAGCGGATGCCCACCTCGGCGGCCGCGGCGATCTCCGCACCGAACACGTCACCGCCGTCGCGCGGCACGACGTAGTGGTGGTCGGTGCTGGTAGTGCACCCGGTCTTCACCAGATGCGCGAGCGCGCCCTTCGCGGCGACGTGGACGGCGTCGGCGTCGATCCCCGCCCACACCGGATAGAGCGTGGTGAGCCATTCGAACAGGGTGTGGTCCACGGCGAGCCCGCGGGTGATCCACTGGTACAGGTGGTGGTGGGTGTTGACGAGGCCGGGCGTCAGCACGCACCCGCTGCCGTCGACGATCGTGGCGCGGTCGTATCCGGCCGGTTCACCCGCACCGATCCCGGTGATGCGGTTGCCTTCCACGACGACATATCCGCGCGGGTGCTCGGTGCGGGCGGAATCCATCGTGACCAGGTAGGCATCACGGATCACGATCGGTGCCGTCGGCTGTTGCGGATCCATGGGCGCTGCTCCTCACCTCGTGAACAGTTCCAGTGAACTCCCGATTCGTCGCAATATCCCGGGCACCATCGACGAAACCGAATCGAAACGGCGGTTTCCTATTGTGCGATCGTCCAAACCCGTGGATCCGGTGGCGGTGACCCGCCGGATCTCGCCCGGAAGGGGTGACGATCGTGCTGCTGCAGGACGTCCTCGACACACCCGGACTCGGCATCCGGCTGCTCCACGGCGGCGGGGCCGCGCTCGCCCGTCCGGTGCACCGCGCGTGCACCACCGACATGCCCGACCCGACCCGCTACGTCAGCGCCGGATCACTGGTGTTCACGGGTCTGGTGTGGCGCCGCGCGCCGGAGGACTCGGAGGTGTTCGTCGCACACCTCGCGCGCGCCGGGGTCGCGGCCGTCGCCGCCGGCGAGGCCCTGCTCGGCGAGGTGCCCGCGGATGTCGTCGACGCCTGCGCCCGGCACGGGCTGCCGCTGCTCGCGGTGCCCGACGACGTGCCGTTCAGCACCGTCCTCGAACACCTCACCCGGCAGTGGTCCAGCGCGCGCATGGACCGGCTGCAGACCGGCCTGGCCCGCCAGCGCAGGTTGCTCGCCGCGTTCGCCGACGGGCACGCGCTCGGCGAGCTGCTCGCCCGGGTGTGTCGCGAATTCGACGTTCCGGCATGGGTGTTCAGTGCTACCGGCACGCTCGTCGCCGGCCCAGACGAGCTCGGGGAATCCGTGATCGACGCGTGCTGCGATGTCGCGCTGACCGCGCCGCGTTTCCCCGCCGAGACCCCGGACGGCTACACGGTGCTGCCGGTCGGCTCGGCGTTGCGCGACCGCACGACCGCCTGGTTCCTCGTGCTCGGACCGGCCGCCGCACGCAGCGAGGACTGCCTCGACGCGTTCACCGAA
>NZ_JBMBTE010000194.1:0-6077 GCF_048897285.1 Rhodococcus sp. O3 | reverse complement strand
CCGAGGGCGTCGAGCCGTCCGGCGACGGCAGCAGCGCGATCAACACCGCCAACTACATCTGCGGTGCGATCGCCCAGGGCGGCAGCGAGGACGAGATCAAGACGATCGTCACGGCCCTGGTCGGCAGCGACGCCGTCGCCTCGGGGATCGAGATCACCGAGGAGCAGGCCGCCGAGACCGCGGACGTCTACATCGCGACCGCCAAGTCGACCTACTGCAGCTAGGGGGAGGATCCACAGCATGATGGCCAGGACGAAGACGAGGCGGCGCGGACGCGTCCTCGTTGTGATCGTTGCGCTTCTCGTCCTGGTCGTCGTGCTGGCGCTGTGGTACATCTTCGCCGGTCGGCTGCCCACGCCGGTCCCGCCGATCCCGCCGACGCCGGAGCAGCCGCAGTCGCAGCCGGCGGAGTGCCCCGACGTCCAGGTGGTGTCGGTGCCCGGCACGTGGGAGTCCGCGGTCGGCGACGATCCGTACAACCCGACCGCCAATCCGTTCTCGTTGATGTTGAACGTGACCCGGCCGTTGCAGCAGCAGTTCGATCCGCAGCGCGCGGACGTCTACACCGTGCCGTACGTCGCGCAGTTCTCCAACCCGATCGCGCTTCCGCCGGACGGTCAGCAGTCCTACAACAACAGCCGCACCGCAGGCACCGCGGCGATGGAGGACATCCTGACGCGCCGCTTCGCCGAGTGCCCGCTCACGTCGTACATCCTCACGGGCTTCTCCCAGGGTGCGGTGATCGCCGGTGACGTCGCGGCGAGGATCGGGGCCGGGAACGGGCCGGTACCCGCGGATCGCGTGCTCGGTGTCGCGCTCATCGCCGACGGCCGGCGCGACCCCGACGCGGCCCCGACGATCGGCCCCTCGGTGGCCGGGGTGGGAGCCGAGCTGGCGCTGGCCGGGCTCCGGCTGCCGGGTATCACCCTGACCGGTCCCCGGCCCGGCGGGTTCGGTGAGCTCGCCGACCGGACCGTGCAGATCTGCGCGCCCACCGACGGCATCTGCGACGCCCCGCCGGACGCACTCAATCCCGGCAATCTGCTCGCGAGCGCGCCGCGGCTGCTCGAGTACTACAACAATCCGGTGCACGCGATGTACAACACGTTCGTCGTCGACGACGCCGGCACCACGGCGACGCAGTGGGTCGCGAGCTGGGCCGCGGACAAGATCAACGCGGCGCCGACGCCTCCGGAAGAGTGATCCGCGGGTCTGGTTACCGGGCGGTAGTGTCGGCGGTCACGACCCGATACAATCTCTCCACCGTCGGCACTTAGACTCGACAATCGGCTGCGTCCGGGTGTCCGGGCCGTGGCGCACGGACACAGCACACTGGAGAGAAGGTTCGATGAGTGCGACCGACGGCTCCGCAGCACTTCAGCCGCGGAAGTTCCGCTTCGCCGCGGGTGGGGAGGGCAACGCCGAGGAAGGCGGGGCCAGGCGTTTCGTCAAGCTCGCGCAGCGGGCCGAGGAGCTCGGCTACGACAGCTTCATGATCCCGGACCACCTGGGCAACCAGGTCGGACCCATCGCCGCGCTCGGTGCCCTCGCCGTGGCGACCGACCGCATCCGGATCGGCACCGCGATGCTCGCGAACGGATTCCGTCACCCCGCGATCCTCGCCAAGGACGCCGCAACCATCGACGTGCTCTCCGGTGGCCGCCTCGAACTCGGGCTCGGGGCCGGCTGGATGAAGGACGAATTCGACAAGGCGGGCATCGCCTACGACCGTCCCGGTGTGCGGATCGAGAAGCTCGAGGAGACACTGCAAATCCTCGACGTGCTGCTGCGCGGCCGGGAATGCACGTTCGAGGGCAAGCACTACCGCATCGACGGCCTCAAGGGCAGTCCGCGGCCGCGTCAGGGCCCGCGGCCACCGATCGCGGTCGGCGGTGGTGGTCCGCGCATGCTCGCTCTGGCCGCCCGGTACGCCGACATCATCTCGGTGGCGCCCCCGACCAACAAGGACGGCAAGTTGTTGCTGTCCGGCATCACGATGGCAAGCACGATCGAGCGGGTGGAGACGATCCGGCAGGCCGCCGGTGATCGCTTCGCCGACATCGAGTTGAACTGGACTATCACCATGATCCTCGTCACCGACGACAAGCAGCAGGCCGCGGAGATGGCGCTGGGTGCGCTCGATCAGGGGTTCCCCCCGAACATCGAGGTCGACACCCGTCTGACGGTCGACGACATCCTCGAATCCCCATATCTGGCAATCGGTTCGCACGAGGAGATCGCCGATCGGATCCGTGCGGTGCGCGCCAAGACCGGCATGTCCTACGTGGGCGTCTTCCCGACCCAGATGGAGGCGTTCGCGCCGGTGATTCCCCTGCTCGCGGGGGAATGAGCCAGTGAGGATCTGTAACATATTCGTGATCTCGGACCGATGAACCGGTCCGACGGGTTGCACGTTCGCAGGCCACTCGGCAGCGAATGTGCGACGGTCCGTGTAGCGCGGGCCAACGAATCGCGAAGTAATGAACGGGGCGCAACCATGTCGGGTGGTTGTGGGATCGCTTCGACAGGGAGAAGGAATTGAGCGTCGGTTTCGAAGAGTTCATCGATGAGAACGGTCATATCGTTCTGCCCGAGGGCAACACGCTGCTCGATCACCTCGAGCAGCACACGAACGGTAACGGCGACGATCTCGCCTACCGCTACATCGATTACTCCCGCGAGCGCGACGGAGAGGTGCACGAGCTGACCTGGCGTCAGTTCGGCGTGCGGATGCGTGCGATCGCGTCCCGTCTCCAGCAGGTCACCAAGCCGGGCGATCGTGTCGCGATCCTGGCGCCTCAGGGCCTGGACTACGTCGTGTCGTTCTTCGCGGCCATCTACGCCGGCTCCATCGCGGTGCCCCTGTTCGACCCGGACGAGCCGGGCCACACCGACCGCCTGCACGCCGTGCTCGGCGACTGCACGCCCAGCGCGATCCTGACGACGACGTCGTCCGCTGCGGGCGTCCGCCAGTTCTTCCGTCCCCTGCCGGCCGCGCAGCGCCCCCGGGTCATCGCGGTCGACGCCATCCCCGATTCGGTCGCCGACACCTGGACGCGACCGGAGATCGGGACCGACGACATCGCCTACCTGCAGTACACCTCGGGTTCGACCCGGGTTCCGGCCGGCGTGGAGATCACCCACCGGTCCGTGCTCACCAACGTCGTGCAGATGGCCGACTCGATCGAGCTCAACGAGACCTCTCGCGGCGTGACCTGGCTTCCGCTGTTCCACGACATGGGTCTGCTCACGGTGATCCTGCCCGCGATCGGCGGCAAGTACATCACCATCATGAGCCCGCGCGCGTTCGTGGCGCGGCCCGGCCGCTGGATCCGTGAACTCGCCGCCGTCTCCGACGGTGCCGGCACGTTCGCCGCGGCCCCGAACTTCGCGTTCGAGCACGCTGCCGCGCGCGGCCTGCCGAAGCCGGGGGAGACCCTCGACCTGTCCAACGTGATCGGGCTGATCAACGGCAGTGAGCCGGTGACCACGTCCTCGATGCGCAAGTTCAACGAGGCGTTCGCCCCGTACGGCCTGCCGAAGACGGCGATCAAGCCGTCCTACGGCATGGCGGAGGCGACCCTGTTCGTGTCCTCCACCAAGAGCACCGACGAAGCGAAGGTCATCTACGTCGACCGCAGCGAGCTCAATGCGGGCCGCATCGTGAAGGTGGACCGCGAAGCGCCGGGCGCGATCGCCCAGGTGTCCTGTGGCTACGTCGCCCGCAGCCAGTGGGCCGCGATCGTCGACGCCGAGACGGGCGCCGAGGTCCCCGACGAGCACGTCGGCGAGATCTGGCTGCACGGCGACAACATCGGCATCGGCTACTGGGGTCGCAAGGACGAGACCGACGAGACCTTCCACAACCGGATCACGTCCCGTCTCGAGGAGAACAGCCACGCCGAGGGCACCGCGCCGGACGCCAACTGGCTGCGCACCGGCGACTACGGCGTCTACATCGACGGCGAGCTGTACATCACCGGTCGCGTCAAGGACCTCGTGATCGTCGACGGCCGCAACCACTACCCGCAGGACCTCGAGTTCTCGGCGCAGGAGGCCAGCTCGTCGCTGCGCCCCGGCTTCATCGCGGCTTTCGCGGTCCCGGCCAACCAGCTTCCCGTCGACGTGTTCGAGAACGAGGCCTCCGGCCTGAAGTTCGACGCCGACGACGCTTCCGAACAGCTCGTGATCGTCGCCGAGCGCGGCCCGGGTGCCGGCAAGGCCGATCCGCAGCCGATCGCCGACGCGGTCCGTGCGGCGATCTCGACCCGCCACGGTGTGACGGCACGCGACATCCTGCTGGTTCCTGCCGGTTCCATCCCGCGCACGTCCAGCGGCAAGATCGCGCGCCGGGCCTGCAAGGCCGCCTACATCGAGGGAACGCTGCGCGGGGGGTATCAGCAGCAAGCATTCCCCGATAGCGTGTAACAATTGTTCTCTTTCCCGGGTAGCGTGGTGGGTTGATGGCTGACACTGAAATGACCGTCGCGCAGCTGCGCGAGTGGCTGCGGAACTGGATCGCCGACGCGACCGGGCAACCGGCGTCACAGATCTCCGACGATCGTCCGATGGAGGAGTTCGGCCTCTCGTCGAGAGACGCCGTGGCCCTCAGCGGCGAGATCGAAGACCTGCTCGGCGTCACGCTCACCGCGACGATCGCGTACCAGCACCCGACCATCGCGTCGCTGGCCACCCGCATCATCGAGGGCGAACCCGAGGTGCCCGCCGCCGCCGACGACGCGTTCTACGCGGTCGGCGGCGTCACCGGCGCCAAGGACATCGCGATCGTCGGCATGTCCGCCCGGCTGCCCGGGCACGTGGACACCCCCGCGCAGATGTGGGAGCTGCTCGCCGAAGGCCGCAGCGGCATCACCGAACTGCCCGAAGGCCGCTGGTCCGAATTCGAGGGCGACCCGGTCGTCGCCGAGGCCATCGCGAACGCCAACACGCGCGGCGGTTACCTCGACGACGTCAAGGGCTTCGACGCCGAGTTCTTCGCGATGTCGCCGCGCGAGGTCGAGATGGTCGACCCGCAGCAGCGGCTCGCGCTCGAACTGGCGTGGGAAGCGCTCGAGCACGCCCACATCCCGGCGAACGAGCTCAAGGGCGGCTCCGTCGGCGTGTTCATCGGCAGCTCGGCCAACGACTACCAGCTGCTCGCGGTCGCCGACCCGTCCGCGGCCGACCCGTACGCGATCACCGGCACGTCCACCGCGATCGTCGCGAACCGGGTGTCGTACTTCTTCGACTTCCGCGGCCCGTCGGTCACCGTCGACACCGCGTGCTCGTCGTCGCTCGTCGCGGTGCACCAGGCCGTGCGTGCCCTGCGCGGCGGCGAAGCCGACGTGGCCCTCGCCGGCGGCGTGAACATGCTGCTCGCGCCCGCGGGCACCCTCGGCTTCGACGAGACCGGCATGCTCACCGAGGACGGCAAGATCAAGGCCTTCTCCGCCGACGCCAACGGCATCGTGCGGTCCGAGGGCGGCGGGCTCGTCGTCCTCAAGCGGCTCGAGGACGCCGAACGCGACGGGGACAACATCCTCGCCGTCATCGCCGGATCGGCCGTCAACCAGGACGGACGTTCCAACGGGCTGGTCGCCCCCAACCCGGAGGCGCAGGTCGACGTGCTGCGCCGCGCCTACCGCGACGCGCAGATCCTGCCGTCCGGGGTCGACTACATCGAGGCGCACGGCACCGGCACGGTGCTCGGCGACCCGATCGAGGCCGAGGCGCTCGGCAAGGTCGTCGGCCGCGGCCGGGACGCCGACAAGCCGGTCCTGCTGGGTTCGGCCAAGACCAACTTCGGGCACCTCGAGGCCGCGGCCGGTGCCGCGGGCCTGATCAAGGTCGTCCTCGCGATGCAGGAGAACCACCTGCCCGCGTCCCTGAACTACACCGCGCCCAACCCGTACATTCCGTTCGAGCAGGCCCGCCTGAAGGTGATCCCGGAGGGCGCCGACTGGCCGCGCTACACCGGCGCCGCCGTCGCGGGTGTCTCCGGTTTCGGGTTCGGCGGCACCAACGCGCACGTCGTGGTCCGCGAATACACCGGGCACGCGGGACTCGAGGAGTCCGAG
>NZ_JBMBTE010000193.1:0-6156 GCF_048897285.1 Rhodococcus sp. O3 | reverse complement strand
CACTCGTTCGCCACCCACCTGCTCGACGGCGGCGCCGACGTGCGCGTCGTGCAGGAACTTCTCGGTCACGCCTCGGTCACCACCACCCAGATCTACACGCTCGTCACCGTCGGGGCGCTGCGAGAGGTGTGGGCCGGTGCGCATCCGCGGGCCCGCTGAGCACCACGCCCGGGAAGCGTGTCCGTCCACGGAACCCGGGGCCGAAGCGGTAGCGTTTGGGCAACAGATCAGTGACGCCGAACAGGGGGAGGACCGGACCGTGGGGACACCACACTCACCCGCAACGGACACGACCTACCCGGCTCCGCCCGCGTCGACCTCGCACGACGCGCGGCCGGTGGCCTCTGCAGCCGACATGGATCTCGGACCGACGGGGCGCCCGCGCCGGCACATCCCGGAACCACCGCCGCTGGCCGTCCACGGGCCCGCCAAGATCATCGCGATGTGCAACCAGAAGGGCGGGGTCGGCAAGACCACCTCGACCATCAACCTCGGGGCGTCCCTCGCCGAATACGGGCGCCGGGTGCTGCTCGTCGACCTCGACCCGCAGGGTGCGCTGTCCGCCGGACTCGGTGTCGCCCACCACGACCTGGACCTGACCGTCCACAACCTGCTCGTGGAACCGCGCGTCGGCGTCGACGAGGTGCTCATGCGCACCCGCGTCGAGGGACTGGACCTGCTGCCCAGCAACATCGACCTGTCCGCCGCCGAGATCCAGCTCGTCTCCGAGGTCGGCCGTGAACAGGCCCTCGGCCGCGCCCTCTACCCGGTGCTCGACCGCTACGACTACGTGCTCGTCGACTGCCAGCCGTCGCTGGGGCTGCTCACCGTCAACGCCCTGGCCTGCGCCGATTCGGTGATCATCCCGATGGAATGCGAGTTCTTCAGCCTGCGCGGCCTGGCCCTGCTCAACGACACCGTCGCCAAGGTCCGGGACCGGCTCAACCCGCGGCTGACGGTGGGTGGCATCGTCGTCACCATGTTCGACGCCCGCACCCTGCACGCGCGGGAGGTGATGTCCCGCGTGGTGGAGGTCTTCGGCGACCTCGTATACGACAGCGTCGTCAACCGCACCGTCAAGTTCCCCGAGACCAGCGTCGCCGGCGAACCGATCACCACCTGGGCCCCGAAATCCGGTGGCGCCGAGTCCTACCGGGCGCTCGCCCGCGAAGTCATTCACCGCTCCGGCCGCTGATCCGTGCCCGACGACACCCTGCTGCCCGACGACACCCCCGTCGAAGAACCCGACACCGGCGGATTCCGGGTCCGGCTCCGCAACTTCGAAGGCCCCTTCGATCTGCTGCTCAACCTCATCTCGCAACGCCGCCTCGACGTCACCGAGGTCGCGTTGCACGAGGTCACCGACGAATTCATCGCCTACACCCGCACCCTCGGCCCGGAGGCGGGACTCGACCAGACCACCGAATTCCTCGTCGTCGCCGCGACCCTGCTGGACCTGAAGGCCGCGCGGCTGCTGCCGTCCGGGGAGGTCGAGGACCCCGAGGACCTGGCGCTGCTCGAGGCCCGCGACCTGCTGTTCGCGCGGCTGCTGCAGTACCGCGCCTACAAGCAGGTCGCGGAACTGTTCGCCGCCCTCGAGTCCGCCGCGCTGCGCCGCTACCCGCGGGCGGTGGCCCTCGAGGAACGCTACGAGGGACTGCTGCCGGAGGTCACCCTCGGCGTCGACCCGCAACGGTTCGCGGAGATCGCCGCCGCCGCGTTCCGCCCCAAACCGCCACCGACGGTCGGGCTCGATCACCTGCACGTGCCGAAGGTGTCGGTGCCCGAGCAGGCCGCCCGGCTGCTCGAGCTGCTGCGCGCCCGCGGCGCCGGCACCTGGACCGGTTTCGGTGAGCTGACCGCCGAATGCGAGAGCGGACTGCAGATCGTCGCCCGGTTCCTCGCGCTGCTCGAGCTGTACCGCGAACGCGCCGTCCAGTTCGACCAGCCCGAACCGCTCGGCGAGCTGCTCATCACCTGGACCGGCGAGAACGACGACGCCGCCGTGGACTTCGAGGAGGATTACGGGTGACCGAGAACCCTGACACGGATGTCACCGACACGGATGTCACCCATACGGATGTCACCGACACGGATGTCACCGCCGAGCGGAATCTCGATGCCGAACTGCTCGACATGTCCGACGACGAGCTCGCCGCCGCCCTCGAGGCACTGCTGCTCGTCGTCGACACCCCCGCCTCGAACGAGCAGCTCGCCGCCGCGATCGGTGTCACCGCCACCCGCGTCGAATCCGCGCTGCTGGAGATGGCCGCGCAGCTGACCGCGCGCGGCTCCGGCATCGACCTGCGCTACGCCGGAGACGGCTGGCGGTTCTACACCCGCCGGGACTACGCGCCCTACGTGGAGAAGCTCCTGCAGGGCGGGGCCCGCACCAAACTGACCCGGGCCGCGCTGGAAACCCTCGCCGTCGTCGCCTACCGGCAGCCGGTGACCCGCAGCCGCGTCAGCGCGGTGCGCGGCGTCAACGTCGACGGGGTGATGCGCACCCTGCTCGCCCGCGACCTGATCGCCGAGGCCGGCACCGACCCGGAGACCGGCGGCACCCTCTACGTCACCACCGAGCTGTTCCTGGAGCGTCTCGGGGTGGCGTCGCTGCAGGATCTGCCGCCCGTCGCGCCGCTGCTCCCGGACGTGGATGTGATCGATGACATCTCCGAGAGCCTCGAGTCGGACCCGCGATTTGCGAGAATGGGAGGGAACTCGCGCACCGAGGACGTCTCGATCGCGGAGTTCGAGCCAGACAACTGACAGGAAAATCTTGAATACACCCGCTCGCCGTGATGGCACACCGGACCGCAAGAAGAACACCTCCCGCTCGGGCAAGACCCAGGGTTCATCCAGGGCACAGGCCTCGGGCCGGGCGGACGCCCCGAAGAAGGCGCACCGCAAGGGCAGCACCCCGCAGACCAAGCTGAACAAGCGTGGCCGGCCCGCCGCCCCGAAACCGGCCGCCAAGCGTCCCGACCCGATCCCCACCATCAGCAACGCCAAGCCCGCCCGGCACCAGCACAGCTCCGCCGCGCCCACCCAGCTGCCCGCCGGTGAGGGCGTGCGCCTGCAGAAGGTGCTCGCGCAGGCCGGGGTCGCCTCCCGCCGCGCCGCCGAGGAACTCATCGCCGCCGGCCGCGTCGAGGTCGACGGCAACATCGTCACCTCGCAGGGGCTGCGCGTCGACCCCGAGAACACCGTCATCCGCGTCGACGGCATCCGCGTCGTCGTCAAGAAGGACCTGGTGCACCTGGTCCTGAACAAGCCCCGGGGCTGGCAGTCCACCATGTCCGACGACCTGGGCCGCCCCTGCGTCGGCGACATCGTCTCCGAACGCGTCGCCGCCGGTCAGCGCCTGTTCCACGTCGGCCGACTGGATGCCGACACCGAGGGCCTCCTGCTGCTCACCAACGACGGCGAACTCGCCCACCGGCTGATGCACCCGTCCTTCGAGGTCACCAAGACCTACCTCGCGACCGTCAAGGGCGTACTCGCCCGCGGCGTCGGCAAGCAGCTGCGCGCCGGCGTCGAACTCGAGGACGGCCCCGCCAAGGTCGACAGCTTCGCCCTGCTCCAGGTCAACGAGGGCCAGTCCCTGGTCCGGCTGGAGCTGCACGAGGGCCGCAAGCACATCGTGCGCCGCCTCCTCGACGCCGTCGGGCACCCGGTGGTGCGGCTCGTGCGCACCGATATCGGGCCCGTCGCGCTCGGCGACCAGCGGCCCGGCACCCTCCGCGTCCTCGGCCGCAAGGAAGTCGGCGGCCTGTACCAGGCGGTGGGCCTGTGACCGCGCTGATCGTCGCGATGGACGGGCCGTCCGGCACCGGCAAGTCCACCGTCTCCAAACGGCTCGCCGAGCATCTGGGCGCCGCCTACCTCGACACCGGCGCCATGTACCGGCTCGCGACGCTGCACGCGCTGCGCCGCGGCACCGACCTGACCGACCCGGACGCCATCGCCGCCGCCACCGCCGATCTGCCCTGGTCGATCGGCACCGACCCGACCGTCGAGGACATCCGCCTCGACGGCCAGGACGTGCGCGACGAGATCCGTGGCGCCGAGGTCACCGCCGCGGTATCCGCCGTGTCGGCGGTCCCGCAGGTCCGGGAGATGCTCGTGGCCGCGCAACGGCAGATCGGCCGCGACGCCGAGCGCATCGTCGTCGAGGGCCGCGACATCGGCACCGTCGTGTTCCCGGACGCGGACGTCAAGATCTATCTGACCGCCTCCGCCGAGGCACGCGCGCAGCGGCGCAACGCCCAGAACATCGCGGAAGGTCGCGGCGACGACTACGACGCGGTGCTGGCCGCCGTGCAGCGCCGCGACCACCTCGACTCCACCCGGGCGGTGTCCCCGCTGCGCGCGGCCGACGACGCCGTGCACGTGGACACGAGCGACATGAACATCGACGAGGTGATCACTGCTCTGGTCGCGGTGGTCGCCGAACAGACGGGAGCGGCGCTGTGAGCGACGACGTGACAATCGAATTCGCCGGCGACGGCACCTGGTCCGAGGAATCGGACTGGGACATCGAACTCGGGGAGGGCGGCGACCTCGAGGAGTTCGTGCCGGTCCCCACCGTCGCGGTCGTCGGACGCCCCAACGTCGGCAAGTCCACCCTGGTGAACCGCATCATCGGCCGCCGCGAAGCGGTCGTCGAGGACGTGCCGGGCGTGACCCGCGACCGCGTGTCCTACGAGGCCAGCTGGAACGGCCGGCGATTCATGGTGCAGGACACCGGCGGGTGGGAACCCGACGCCAAGGGCCTGCAGCATTCCGTGGCCCGGCAGGCCGAGGTCGCGATGCGCACCGCCGACGCGATCCTCGTGGTCGTCGACGCCACCGTCGGCGCGACCTCCGTCGACGAGGCCGTCGCGAAGGTGCTGCGCCGCTCCAAGACCCCGGTCATCCTCGTCGCCAACAAGGTCGACGACGACCGCGTCGAAGCCGAGGCGGCCGCGCTGTGGTCGCTCGGGCTGGGCGAGCCGCACACCGTCTCGGCCACCCACGGCCGCGGCACCGGTGATCTGCTCGACGTGCTGCTCGAGGCGTTGCCGGAAACCCCGCGGGAAGGCACCGGCGGCGGTGGTCCGCGGCGCGTGGCGCTGGTCGGCAAGCCGAACGTCGGCAAGTCCAGCCTGATCAACAAGCTGTCCGGGGACGAACGGTCCGTCGTGCACGACGTCGCCGGCACCACCGTCGACCCCGTGGACTCGATCGTCGAACTCGGCGGCAAGCCGTGGCGGTTCGTCGACACCGCCGGCCTGCGCAAACGCGTCAACAGCGCGTCCGGTGCCGAGTTCTACGCGTCGCTGCGCACGCGCGGCGCGATCGACGCCGCCGAGGTCGCGGTGCTGCTGATCGACGCCTCGCAGCCGATCACCGAGCAGGATCAGCGGGTCATCACGATGGTCGTCGAATCCGGTCGCGCCCTGGTGATCGCGTTCAACAAGTGGGACCTCGTCGACGAGGACCGCCGTTACGAACTGGGCCGCGAGATCGAACGGGACCTGCTGCGGGTGCCGTGGGCGGCGCGGGTGAACATCTCCGCCAAGACCGGCCGGGCCGTGCAGAAGCTGGTGCCGGCGATGGAGACGGCGCTCGAATCGTGGGACAAGCGCATCTCCACGGGCCGGCTCAACACGTGGCTCAAGGAGGTCGTCGCCGCGACGCCGCCGCCGATGCGCGGCGGCCGGCTGCCGCGGGTGCTGTTCGCCACCCAGGCCGCCACCCGGCCCCCGACCTTCGTGCTGTTCACCACCGGGTTCCTCGAGGCCGGCTACCGCCGCTTCCTCGAGCGCCGGTTGCGGGAGGAGTTCGGCTTCGACGGCAGCCCGGTGCGGATCTCGGTGCGGGTGCGGGAAAAGCGCGTCCGCAAGTAGAACCCACGCCCCAAAATGGGTCGCTGACCAGGCGATTGGTGCTTCGGTCCGTCACTGTTGTAATCTCAACGAGCGCTCGACGAGAGCGCGGACGGGCTGTGGCGCAGCTTGGTAGCGCACTTGACTGGGGGTCAAGTGGTCGCAGGTTCAAATCCTGTCAGCCCGACAGGTAGGTAGGGGCAGGCCCCGGATTCTCCCGAGAATCCGGGGCCTGACTCGTTTCCGGCCCCGTTCTTCCGAGCGCATGTACCGTTCGTCTCCTTGG
>NZ_JBMBTE010000192.1:0-6210 GCF_048897285.1 Rhodococcus sp. O3 | reverse complement strand
CGCGCCGCGCCGCGTGCCGATGAAGTCGGCCGCGGACGTGACCTGCGACTGCGCGGCCGTCAGATCCTGCTGCAGCTTCTGCCGGGCGCGCTCGGCCTGTTCCTGCGCCTCACGGGTGCGGGCGAGCACCGCATCGAGCCTGGCATCGGCCTCGACGACCCGGGTGAAACTGCCCAGAGGGTCGGTCGCCTGCGAGGCGCGCGCATGGCTCAGAGCCTCGGTCGCCGCGGCCTTCGCCTTCGCCAGGTCCGTACCGCCGCTCGCCGCGAGCTGCTCGGCGGCGGCGACACCCTGCTCCAGGTCCGCGATCGCCGCGGGGAGCGTCGCCATCGCGTGCCGGATGTCGGCCTCGGCGTGATCGACACCGTCGAGCAGCGTCGACGCCTGCGTCAGCGCGCCCTCGGCCGCCCGGATCGCACCGACCGCCGGACCCTGCTTCCCGACCGGCAACGCGACCGCGTCGCGACCGTCGGCGATGGACTTCTCGGCGAACGCGAGCTGCTCACGAGCGAGCGCGGTGTTCTGCGCGACCGGCGCGAGCGTCTCGGAGGGGAACTCGGCGCGCAGCGCGGTCAGTACCGCCTCGGACGCGGGCACCCGCGCGGTGAGCGTCACGACCTGCTGGGTCAGCGCGTCGAGGCGGGCCGGGGCGTCGAGCAGCAGATCTCGCATCCCGTCGAATTCGGTGACCCGCGCGTCGAGTTCGCGCCCGGCGCGCCCGCACGTGGAGATCAGGTCGACGAGCATGTCGCGGCGCTGCTGCGGGGTCTCGGGAATCGCGTCGTCGAGGCGCTGCCGGATCTCGAAGGCTTTCGCGAGCGCGGCCCGGGCCTGGGCGAAGGCCGTCGCGAACGGGGCGACGGCCTGCTCGCCGAACTCGCCGCGTGCCAGTTCGAGTTCCTCGGCGCTGGTGCGCACCGCGTTGTCGGTGTCGACGAGGATGTCCTTCGCGCGGGCATCGAGGACGTCGAGCGGCAGTGCCGCCAGCGCGGCGGTATCGGTCGGGTCGATTCCGGCCGCGGCCTGGGCGCCGGCCTCGGCGCGCTTGCGTTTCGACCGCCGCGTGTACAGGTAGACGCCTCCCGCTCCGGCTACGACGACACCACCGCCGACGATCAGCGGCGTCATCGACGCGGGGGAGAGCGCCTCGTCCAGGCCCTCGGCCGCGGCGATGGCGGCACCGGCCCAGTCCTCCTCCACCAGTTGCGGCCGCACCTGGTTCGTGGCTATCGACTCGACCTCCGCGTCGGAGACGTCGGTCACGTCGTTCGACACCCAGAAGCTGTAATCGCGGTCGGTGGTGGCGACGGCCAGCAGCGCCGTCTTCGGTCCGAATCCGCTCGCCTTCGCCGTGGCCTCGGTCCAGTCGTCGCCGGACATCCCGGAGAAGCTCGGCACGTACGCGACCCACAACTGCACCTGATGGTCGCCGTACAACTGGTCGAGCGCGGACTGGACCTCGGCCTTCGCGTTCGCGTCCAGCACGCCGGAGGAGTCGGTGATCTGCCCGGGCAGGCGCAGCGGGGTGTCGGCGGACGCGGCCCCGGGCCACAACAGCAGCGCCAGCAGTGCCAGCACGGCGGGCACAGCCGCGAGGATCGGGCGGGGGACCGGTCGGGTGGGTGCCGCAGCGGCAGCGGACGAGTACACGGGCATGGCGTCGAATCTAACGGTCGCGGGAGCGGTGCGTGTGCGCGTGCGTGGCGCGTCGTCGACCGAACCCGGCGCGGGCGCTGGCAGAATCGTGGGGTGAGTACCGCAGCCCGCCGATCCCGGCCGAACCCGCCGCCCGCTCCGGAGCGTCGCGGTGTCGGTGCGGGTTTCGCACGGTGGACCCGGCGGATCGTGGTCGGCGTGATCCTTGCCGCGATCGCGGTCGTCGCCGGCACCGCGGTGCGGGTCTGGCAGGTCGCCAGAATCGATGACTGGAGCCACGCCGACGCGATCGTCGTCCTCGGTGCCGCCCAGTACTCGGGGACACCGTCGTCGGTGTTCGAAGCCCGGCTCGAACAGGCCGTGCAGCTGTACGAGAACGGGGTGTCCGACACGGTCGTGACCGTCGGCGGCAAGCAGGAAGGCGACCTCTACACCGAGGCCGCGGCCGGCAAGAACTATCTGATGTCGCGCGGGGTGCCGGGCGACGCGATCCTCGCGGTCGAGGAAGGCACCGACACGCTGCTCAGCGTCGAGGCGGTCAGCCGGGAGATGCACGAGCGGGGCATGTCGTCGGCAGTGCTGGTCAGTGATCCGTGGCATTCGCTGCGGACCCGCACCATGGCGCGCGACGCCGGGCTCGACGCGTGGACCGCCCCGACCCGGACGGGACCGGCAGTGTTCACCCGCGAATCGCAGATCCACGGCATCGCCCGGGAAACCGGAGCCCTGGTCTGGTACCAGTTGACGCACGGCTCGGCGGACTTCCCCTACACCGCCGCGCAGTGAGTTCCGGCGCAGCTGAGGAGGGTGGATGCAGGGCTACACCGAACACGAACTCGAGCGCCGCGTCGTCGAGGCCCCCAAGCGGTCGGGAATCGCCGGTGCGGAGGCAGCGGCGGCCGAACGCACCCCGTTCGCGCGGGACCGCGCGCGTGTCCAGCACTGCGCCGCGCTGCGTCGGCTGGCCGACAAGACGCAGGTCGTCGGGCCCCGCGACGGCGACACCCCGCGCACACGGCTGACCCACTCGATGGAGGTCGCGCAGATCGGGCGGAGCATCGCGGAGGGGCTCGGTGCCGATCCCGACCTGGTCGATCTCGCCGGGCTCGCCCACGACATCGGGCACCCGCCCTACGGGCACAACGGGGAACGGGCCCTCGACGAGGTCGCGGCGAGCTGCGGCGGCTTCGAGGGGAACGCGCAGAACCTGCGCATCCTGACCAGCCTGGAGCCGAAGATCCTGTACCCGGACGGGCACAGCGCCGGGCTGAACCTCACCCGCGCGACCCTCGACGCGACCCTCAAGTATCCGTGGACCCGCCCGCGACCCGGCGCGAAGTTCGGCGCGTACGACGACGACGCCGAGGTCCTCGCGTGGATCCGCGAGGGCGCGCCGGACCGGAAGAAGTGCCTCGAGGCGCAGATCATGGACTGGTCCGACGACGTCGCCTATTCGGTGCACGACGTCGAGGACGGTGTGATCGACGGCCGCATCGACCTGCGGGTGCTGTCCGACCCGGCGTCCGTGCAGGGACTCGTCGACGTCGGCATGCGCGAGTTCTCCGACCTCATCCCGGACGAACTGGTCGAGGCCGCCGAGCGGCTGTCCCGGATGCCGGTGATCCTCGGCGTCGGCGTCTACGACGGCACTCTCGCCAGTTCGGTTGCTCTGAAGAGACTCACCAGCGAACTCGTCGGCCGCTACGCCACCGCCGCGATCAGCGGCACCCGCGAGGTCACCGGCGGTGAACCGGTCAGCCGCTACGCCGCGGACCTGGTGGTGCCACCGCTCGTCGCGTCCGAGGTCGCGCTGCTCAAGACCATGGCATTGCAGTTCGTCATGTCCGACGGCGCGCACCGCAAGCGGCAGGAACGCCAGCGTGAACGCATCCATCGGGTTGCCGAATGGTTGCTGCGCACCGCCCCCGTCGGCCTCGATCCGCTGTTCGTCCCGGCATGGGAAGACGCGAAGGACGACGCGGCGCGCGTGCGGGTCGTCGTCGACCAGATCGCCTCGTGCACCGAGTCGCGGCTGGAGCGGATCGACAAGGACAGTCTGGCCGCGCAGGCGGGCTGGGGGTAGGCGTCGGCGAGCGCTTAGACTCGTCCCGTGGCCGGCCGAATTTCCGACAGAGACATCGCGGCCATCCGCGACCGCATTCGCATCGAGGACGTCGTCGGCGACTATGTCGCCCTCAAACGCGGCGGTGCCGACTCGATGAAGGGCCTGTGCCCGTTCCACGACGAGAAGTCCCCGTCGTTCCACGTCCGGCCCAACCACGGCCATTTCCACTGCTTCGGTTGCGGCGAGGGCGGCGACGTCTACTCGTTCCTGCAGAAGATCGAGCACATCAGCTTCGTCGAAGCTGTCGAGCAGTGCGCCGAACGCGTCGGCTACACCATCAACTACGAGGGCGGCGGCCCGTCCGTCCAGCGCGACCGCGGTACCCGTGCCCGGCTGATCGCCGCGAACGCTGCCGCGCAGGCCTTCTACGCCGAGCAGTTGCGCACCCCGGACGCCCAGGCAGCGCGCGACTACCTGACCGAACGCAACTTCGACGCTGCCGCCGCGCAGATGTTCGGCTGCGGCTACGCGCCCGCCGGGTGGGACGCGCTCACCAAGCACCTGCTGTCGAAGGGCTTCGAGTTCGCCGAACTCGAGGCGGCGGGGTTGTCGAAGCAGGGTCGCCGCGGTCCCATCGACCGATTCCACCGCCGCCTGCTCTGGCCCATCCGCAATCTCGCCGGCGACGTCATCGGCTTCGGCGCGCGGCGGCTGTTCGACGACGACACCCTCGCCGCGAAGTACGTCAACACCCCGGAAACGGTGTTGTACAAGAAGTCCCAAGTGCTCTTCGGCCTCGATCTCGCGAAACGGGAGATCGCCAAATCGCATCAGGCGGTGATCGTCGAGGGCTACACCGATGTGATGGCCATGCACCTGGCCGGTGTGAAAACCGCTGTGGCGTCCTGTGGTACGGCCTTCGGCGACGAACACCTGTCGATGCTGCGGCGACTGCTCATGGACGACAGCTACTTCCGCGGCGAGATCATCTACACCTTCGACGGTGACGCGGCCGGGCAGGCCGCGGCGATGAAGGCGTTCGAGGGCGATCAGAAGACCGCAGCCAAGACGTTCGTGGCGATTGCGCCGAAGGGCATGGACCCGTGCGAACTGCGCCAGGCCAGCGGCGACGGGGCCGTACGGGATCTGGTCGCCCGCCGCACCCCGATGTTCGAGTTCGTCGTCCGGTCGATTCTCGCCGAGCACGACCTCGACACCGCGGAAGGTCGCGTGGAGGCGTTGCGTCGCTGCGTGCCGGTCGTCGCCCGCATCAAGGACCGCTCGCTGCGCGACAACTACTCGGTGCAGCTCGCGCACTGGGTGGGCTGGGACGACATCCCGACCGTGCGTCGTCGCGTGCAGGAGGAAGCGCGGCGCGGTAGCCGAGCGCCGGAGGCGAGGACCCGCGCGGCTGCGGCATCGACTTCCGAGGCGACGGCGACGGTGCTGCGGCGCCCGCGGCCGAACGATCCGTCGCTGTGGCCGCAACGCGACGCGTTGAAGGCGGCGCTGCAGTATCCGGGGATCGCCGGCACCGTGTTCGACTCGCTGCCGGGGGAGACGTTCACCGATCCCGCGTACGCCGCCGTGCGCGAGGCCGTCGCCGCCGCCGGAGGCACAGGAGCCGGGCTCGGGGGCGCCGAATGGGTCGACGCCGTGAGCCGGGCCGCGACCGACCCGGTCGCACATTCACTGGTCAGCGAGCTCGCCGTCGAGCCGCTGCCCGCCGACGACGAGCGCATGCCGCGCTACATCGGTGGGGTGCTCGCGCGGCTGCAGGAAGTCTGGGTGGGCGAGCAGGTCGCCGAGCTCAAGTCCAAGCTGCAGCGCATCTCACCGGCCACCGAGTCCGACGAATTCCATGCCCTGCTCGGCGATCTCGTGGCGCTCGAGCAGTACCGCCGTAGCCTGCTGGACCAGGCCATCGGCGATGCCACCGGCGAGGGGTTGGCCGGCTGAGCTGCTATCGCTTCAGCTGATTACGCGGAATCATGATGGTCGTCTGCTCGTCGATCGGCTTCATCGGTTCGAGCTTCGGTTGCGGATTGATGGAGTCGGCGAGCTTCTGACGGCCCACCTCGATGGCCTTCTTGGTGACGGGGCTTGCCGCCACCGCCCTGGCGGTCTTGCTGATCTGTTCGTACCGGGCTCGGCCGGCGCGTGTTCCGAGCACATATCCCGCCGCCACCCCGACCAACAATCCGATCAATGTGAGAGTCCTTTCCACCCGTGTCTGCGCGTCGCGTACATCCTGCCCGATCGGGCGCCACATGCCCACATGCAGGCGATTTGGTACCGCGGAGGGTGAAACGCTACAGTTCTTCTCGCACCGAGGGAAACCGCGGAGCACCGCAGGACAATCCCCTGTAGCTCAATTGGCAGAGCATTCGACTGTTAATCGAACGGTTGCTGGTTCGAGTCCAGCCGGGGGAGCAGAGAAGAACCCCACCCGATCATCGGGTGGGGTTCTTCGTTCTTTCGGGGTTCGC
>NZ_JBMBTE010000191.1:0-6242 GCF_048897285.1 Rhodococcus sp. O3 | reverse complement strand
GCCGCGCGGGCATCTCACGATCGCCGACGCGTCCCGCAACAACCTGCGCAACCTCACCGTGCGGATCCCCCTCGGGGTGACGACCGTGCTCACCGGTGTCGCTGGATCCGGAAAATCCAGTCTCGCTTCGGAATTGTGACCCAGCACGAGTCGACCGTCATCGACCAGAAGCCGGTGAGCACCAACCGGCGGTCGACCCCGATCACCTACACCGGCATCGCCCCGGCGATCCGGAAACTGTTCGCCCGCCACAACGGTGTCCCGGCGAGTCTGTTCAGCGCGAACTCCGACGGCGCGTGCCCGGACTGCAACGGCACCGGCGTCGTCTATACGGATCTGGCCTTCATGGACGGCCAGGAGGTCGTGTGCGAGACCTGCCACGGCCGGCGGTTCGGACCCGAGGTGCTCGCCCACACCGTCGACGGCCTGTCGATCGCGGACGTCGACGAACTCACCATCGGGGTAGCCGTCGAACGGCTGCCCGACCCGGGCATCGCCCGCGCGCTCGCCCGGCTCGACGCCGTCGGCCTCGGCTACCTGCGTCTCGGGCAGTCCCTGAGCACCCTGTCGGGTGGGGAGTGCCAACGGGTCAAGATCGCCAGCGAACTGCACAGTGCCGACCACCCGACCGTGTACGTCCTCGACGAACCCACCACCGGTCTGCACATGACCGACGTCGGCACCCTGCTGGGCGTTCTCGACGCTCTCGTCGACGACGGTCACACCGTCGTCGTCATCGAACACAACGTGGACGTGATCCGTCGCGCCGACTGGCTGATCGATCTCGGGCCCGGACCCGGCCGGCACGGCGGAACCGTCCTGTACGAGGGGCACGTCGCCGAGTACGCGGGACGGGACACTCCGACCGGCCGGGCGCTGGCCGGGTGACGGTCCCGGCCGTTCACCGTCCACGTTTTCCGAGTCGAGGGCCCCAGGCACTAATGTGGGCGCAGTGAGCCTGGTCCTTTTGCCTGCAGTCGACGTCGTCAACGGTGAAGCAGTTCGCCTCGTCCAGGGAGAGGCGGGTAGCGAAACCAGCTACGGCGCGCCGCGCGACGCCGCCCTCGAATGGCAGAACGCCGGAGCCGAGTGGGTGCATCTCGTCGACCTCGATGCCGCGTTCGGGCGCGGCGACAACCGGGAGCTCCTCGCCGGTGTGATCGGTGAGCTCGACGTCAAGGTCGAGCTGTCGGGTGGCATTCGCGACGACGAGACGCTCGCCGCGGCTCTCGCGACCGGCTGCGCCCGCGTGAACATCGGTACCGCCGCCATCGAGAACCCGGAATGGTGTGCCCGCGCCATCGCCGAGTACGGCGAACGGATCGCCGTCGGTCTCGACGTCAAGCTCATCGACGGCAATTGGCGCCTGCGCGGCCGCGGCTGGGTCTCCGACGGCGGCGACCTGTGGGAGACGCTGGAGCGACTCAACCAGGACGGTTGCTCCCGGTTCGTCGTCACGGACATCACCAAGGACGGCACCCTCACCGGCCCGAACCTGGACCTGCTGAGCGAGGTGGCGAACGCGACCGACGCGCCCGTCATCGCCTCCGGTGGTATCTCGACCGTCGACGACCTGCGGGCGATCGCGACGCTGGTGCCCGAGGGTGTCGAGGGTGCGATCGTCGGCAAGGCGCTCTACGCCGGACGGTTCACCCTGGCCGAAGCGCTCGACGCCGTCTCCCGCTGAGCCGATGACCGACACCGCCGATCTGCCGAGGCTGCTTGCGGTCGCGAGTGAGATCCTCGACGCCGCGGCGGAGCGGTTCGTCGCCGGTCGCGGCGCGCCCCGATCGGTCGACAAGGGACCCGACGACTTCGCCACCGAACTCGATCTCGAGCTCGAACGACGCATCACCGGAGAGCTCACCGAACGCACCGGCATCGCGGTGCACGGCGAGGAGTTCGGCGGGCCCGGCGCCGGGGCGGGCACGGTGTGGCTGCTCGACCCCATCGACGGCACCGTGAACTACTCCGCCGGCCTGCCCACCGCCGGGATCCTCCTCGCGCTCGTCCAGGACGGCGAGCCGGTGCTCGGGCTGACGTGGCTGCCGCTGGTGGGGGAGCGGTTCGCCGCGGCGATCAACGGCCCCCTGCTGCACAACGGCGTGCCCGCCGAGCCGCTGAAGCCGGGGCGGCTCGCCGACGCGATGGTCGGCGTCGGCAGCTTCGACATCGACAGCCGCGGCCGTGTCCCGGGCCGGCGACGGCTCGCGGTCATCACCGAACTGAGCCGCCGCGTGTCCCGGCTGCGGATGCACGGCTCGACCGGTGTCGACCTGGCCTACACCGCCGCCGGGGTACTCGGCGGTGCCGTGGTGTTCGGGCACCATCCGTGGGACAACGCCGCCGGGGTGGCCCTGGTGCGCGCCGCCGGCGGTATCGCCACGGACTTCACCGGCGCGCCGTGGCGGATCGGTTCCGGCTCGGTGGTCGCGGCCGCGCCCGGCGTGCACGACGAGATACTCGACATACTGGAATCGGTGACCGATTCCCGCCTCGAAGGAGAACAACAGCCATGACCCTGGCAGTTCGGGTGATCCCGTGCCTGGACGTCGACGCCGGACGCGTCGTCAAGGGCGTGAATTTCGAGAACCTGCGCGACGCCGGTGACCCCGTCGAACTCGCCGCCGTCTACGACGCACAGGGCGCCGACGAACTGACCTTCCTCGACGTCACCGCCTCGAGCGGTGACCGCGGCACGATGCTCGATGTGGTCACCCGCACCGCCGAGCAGGTGTTCATCCCGCTCACCGTCGGTGGCGGTGTGCGCACCGTCGAGGACGTGGACCGGTTGCTGCGCGCCGGCGCCGACAAGGTCAGCGTGAACACCGCCGCGATCGCCCGCCCCGAGGTGCTGCGCGAGATGTCCGAGCGGTTCGGTGCCCAGTGCATCGTGCTGTCCGTCGACGCCCGCACCGTCCCCGAGGGGCAGGAACCCACCCCGTCCGGTTGGGAGGTCACCACCCACGGCGGTCGCCGCGGCACGGGCATCGACGCGGTCGAATGGGCCCGCCGCGGTGAGGAACTCGGCGTCGGCGAGATCCTGCTCAACTCGATGGACGCCGACGGCACCAAGGCCGGATTCGATCTGAAGATGATCGCGGCCGTCCGCGCCGCCGTGTCCGTGCCGGTCATCGCCAGCGGCGGCGCCGGTGCCGTCGAGCACTTCGCACCCGCTGTGAAGGCCGGGGCCGACGCGGTGCTCGCCGCCAGCGTGTTCCATTTCGGGGAACTCACCATTCCCCAGGTCAAGGAGGCCATGCGGGCAGAAGGGATCACGGTGCGATGACCAACATTCTGGACCCGCGGATCGCCGACCGGCTCAAGCGCAACGAGGCCGGGCTGTTTGCTGCCGTCGTGCAGGAGAAGTCGACCGGCGATGTGCTGATGATGGCGTGGATGGACGACGAGGCGCTCGCCCGCACCCTCGCCACCCGCAAGGCGACGTACTTCTCGCGGTCGCGCAACAGCTACTGGGTCAAGGGGGAAACCTCCGGGCACACCCAGTACGTGCACGAGGTGCGGCTGGACTGCGACGGTGACACGGTGCTGCTCGTCGTCGACCAGACCGGCGCCGCCTGCCACACCGGCACCCACACCTGCTTCGACACCGACGTGCTGCTCGCCGCCGAGTAGAACCGGCGGCGCGGGCCGGGTCCGATGCTCAGGACGCGGTGAGCGACAGGAGGAATCCGCCTCCGGCGGAGTCGATCCGCGCCGCGACCTTCAGGTCGGGTGCCAGGCGCGACATCCGGTCCACCAGCCAGGCACCGGCTTCGGTCGCATCGGCTTCCGTGGGGCAGCGTGCGACGGCGACGCGACCGCCCTTGCGGGTGAGCTGATCCACTACCCCGATGATCGGGGCGGGGTCGACGACGAAGAGGTGATCGGCCCACGGCACCACCGGTTTCACCGCGCCCTTCTTCGTGTTGCACGCGCGGTGGGCCAGTCGTTCCTGCCCGCCTTTCGCGCCCTTCTTCGCGGTGGTGAGGGCGTCGACGCTGGGCCCGCGCGGATCGTTGACCGACATGTTCGGATCCACGGGTTCGTCACACAGCCAGCATCGCCACGCGTCGCGCTCGCCCACTTCGTCCAACCTGCTCATGTCGTGAACGCTACACAGCGCGCGTGAGAAGCCCGAGGACGGTTGTGGCACAGTTTCCTGCATGCCACTGATCCAGATCAGCCAGACACCCGGCCTGACCACCGAGCAGAAGGCCGCCGTCATCGCCGCGGTCACCAAGGCCTACGCGGAGACCTCCGGCAAACCGGAGTCGTCGGTGTGGGTGACCCTCACCGAGGTGCCCCGCGAGAACTGGGGTGTGGGCGGGGTGCCGCTGGGCTGACCCGCGCGACGCCACTTCCGGCGGCGGCCGATCCGGGGGAGAGCACCATAGGATCGACGCGTGAGCACCGCGAACCTGACCCGAGCCGAGACCGCGACCCGCGCGAACGCCGTCCGCGTCCACGCCTACCGCGTGCAGCTGGACCTGCGGGATGCGCCCGATCCGGCGACCAGCGGCTTCGCGACCACCACCACGATCGAGTTCACCTCGACGAGCAGTGAGACCTGGCTCGACTTCCTGGGTCCGTCCGTCGAGTCCGTCACCGTCAACGGCGTGCCCGTCGCGGTCGCGTACGACGGGGCGCGGATCGCGTTGAGCGGGCTGGCCGAGGACAACGTCGTGACGGTCGCGGCGACCGGCGAGTACAGCCGGTCCGGGGAGGGTCTGCACCGGTTCGTCGACCCCGCCGACGGACAGACCTACCTCTACACCCAGTACGAGCCGGCCGACGCGCGCCGCGTCTTCGCGTGCTTCGAGCAGCCGGATCTCAAGGCGCCGTTCACCTTCGACGTGTCCGCACCCGAGCGATGGCAGGTCGTGTCCAATCAGGCGGTTGCGCACCGGAATTCGGTGCCCGGTGGGCAGCGCGTGGTGTTCGCGCCGACCCCGCCGATGTCCACCTACATCACGGCCGTCGTCGCCGGCCCCTATCATCTGGTCGAATCATCATGGAGCCGAGACGATCTCGCCGTCGACCTCGGTGTGCTGTGCCGGGCGTCGCTCGCGCAGTACCTCGACGCCGACGCGATCGTCGAGATCACCAGGCAAGGACTGGATTTCTTCGCCGAGCACTTCGGCTACCCGTACCCCTGGGGCAAGTACGACCAGGTGTTCGTGCCCGAATACAACCTCGGTGCGATGGAGAACCCCGGCTGCGTCACCTTCACCGAGTCCTACGTCTTCCGGGGTGCGGCGACCGCAGCGCAGTACCAGGGCCGGGCGAACACGATCCTGCACGAGATGGCGCACATGTGGTTCGGCGACCTCGTCACCATGAAATGGTGGGACGACCTGTGGCTCAAGGAATCCTTCGCCGACTACATGGGATCGCTTGTCAGCGCCGAGGCCACCGAGTTCACCGACGCGTGGGTGGCGTTCGCGAACCGGCGCAAGGCGTGGGCATACCTGCAGGACCAGTTGCCCACCACGCATCCGGTGGTCGCGGACATCGTCGACCTCGAAGCCGCCAAACTGAACTTCGACGGCATCACCTACGCCAAGGGCGCCTCCGTCCTGAAGCAACTCGTCGCGTACGTGGGCCGGGACGCGTTCTTCGAAGGTGCCCGCCGCTACTTCCGTGCCCACGCCTTCGGCAACACCACCCTCGATGATCTGCTCACCGAACTGTCGGCGACCTCGGGGCGTGATCTGACCGGCTGGGCGCGCGCGTGGCTGCAGACCACCGGCGTCTCCACGCTCACCCTCGAACCCGCCGGCAGCGGCGGGTTCGAGATCGTCCAGAGCGATCCGCGACCGCACCGCCTCGCTGTCGGGCAGTACGACTTCGACGAAAGCGGAAACCTGGTGCGGCGCTACCGCATCGAGGTCGATCTCGAACAGCGCCGCACGCGGGTGGACCTCGCCGACGCACCGCTCACGCTGCTCAACGACGACGACCTCACCTACGCGAAGATCCGGCTCGACGCGCGCTCCCTCGCCACCGTCGAGGAGTCGCTCGAGCGGATCACCGATCCGCTGGCCCGCGGTCTCGTGTGGTCGGCGCTGTGGAACGCCACCCGCGACGCCGAGTTGCTCGCCACCCGATACGTGGCGATGGCGCAGCGCTTTGCCCCGGCCGAATCGAATCTCGCGCTGCTCGCCGCGGTGCAGACCAACGTCGCCACCGCGATCGAGCACTACCTGCCGGAAGCGGCGCGCCCCGGCTATCGTCGCGCG
>NZ_JBMBTE010000190.1:0-6257 GCF_048897285.1 Rhodococcus sp. O3 | reverse complement strand
ACCGCCGGGCAGCGCGACCGCCTCGTACGGCCGGGCCGGCAGCGCCTCGATGCCGAGCGCGGTGAGGATGCGCGGGTCGCCGGACTCCGGGCCGAGCAGGCTCAGCACCGCCAGTTCGTTCCCGTCGCGGGGTTCGGCCTTGGCCCAGAAGACCATCTTGGTGAGGAACGCCAGCAGGTCGGGTCCGCGCGCGGGTTCGGTGTCGATCCATGTGACACCGTCGAGGTCGGTCTGCACGAAGTGGTGTTCGATGCGTCCGTTGGCGTCCAGGCTCAGGTTCTCGGCGGAGGTGCCGTCCGGCAGCGCCGCGACGTGCTGGCTCGAGATCGTGTGCAGCCACGAGAGCCGTTCCTCGCCGGAGATCGCGATGACGAACCGCGTCGACCGGTCGATCACCGCCGCTCCGAGCGTCGCGGCGCGCTGTTCACCGAGGGGATCGCCGTGGTGCCAGGGAAGTCCGGCATCGGGTGTGCCTGCGGGGGCGGCGACGGCGTCGGGGAGCGCGAGCAGTGGGCTTTCGGTCACGATCGGAAACTCGGCCACGACACCAGTCTATGGGGAACGAGGTCGTGGACCGCCAATGGATAGGGTGGGCGCCATGGCTGATCGGGTGCTGGTGACGCTGGACGGCGAGGTGCGGGACGCGGATGCGCCGCTGCTCCATGCCGACGATTTCGGTGTGCTGCGGGGGGACGGCGTCTTCGAGACATTGCTGGTGCGGGAGGGGCGGGCACGGACCGTTGATCGGCACCTGGCCCGGTTGGCGGCGTCCGCCGAGGCGGCGGGCCTGCCCGAACCGGATCGCGACGACTGGCGGCTGGCGATCGACCTGGCCGTCGAACAGTGGGGCAAGGACCGCGAGGGCGCGCTGCGGCTGGTGTACACCCGGGGCCGCGAGACCGGCGGCGGTCCGACCGCCTTCCTGCTGGTCACCCCGGTCGCGGAGCGGATCGAGGTGGCGCGGCGCGACGGCGTGTCGGTGGTGTCCCTCGAGCGGGGATTCTCGGTGGATCTGGCGTCGCGGGCGCCGTGGCAGCTCCTCGGCGCGAAGACGCTGTCGTATGCGACGAACATGGCGGCACTGCGGCACGCCGAGTCCCTGGGCGTGGACGACGTGATCTTCGTCAGCAGTGAGGGATGCGTGCTCGAGGGGCCGCGTTCGACCGTGGTGATCGCGCGCGGCCGGACGTTGCTGACCCCGCCCCCGGCGCAGGGGATCCTGCCGGGAACCACGCAGCAGGCGCTGTTCGAGGTCGCGGAACAACGCGATTTCGCGGCCCGGTACGAAACCCTCCGCCCGGCCGACCTCATCGTCGCCGACGGGGTGTGGCTGGTGTCGAGTGTGGCACTCGCGGCGCGGGTCCATACCCTCGACGGGCATCCGCTCGAGCGGCGGGCGCTGGACCGCGAGGTCGAGGAACTGATCGATCTGGCGGTCGACACGATCGACTAGAGACCACGCGCCGCGGGCCTCCGGGTGAGCCGGGGCCCTCGTTCGGGACGACTGTGTTTGTGGACACCGTGTCCGTATCCGGGGCAAATAGCTACTACAGTTCGTAGTAACACCGGATCGTCCTCGCGCACGTCGCGGGGCCGATACGTTGTGCACTGAATTCGGGTGTGTCAGCCCACAGCCCGGATTCGGCGATTGTTCCTGGGCGTCACCACGGAGTTGCCATGGATGTGTTGGACCTGTCCCGGTGGCAGTTCGGCATCACCACCGTCTATCACTTCATCCTCGTCCCGCTGACCATCGGCCTCGCGCCGATGATCGCGATCATGCAGACGATGTGGGTGGTCACGAAGAAGGACCACTGGTATCGCCTGACCAAGTTCTTCGGCAAGCTGTTCCTCATCAACTTCGCACTCGGTGTCGCCACCGGCATCGTCCAGGAGTTCCAGTTCGGCATGAACTGGAGCGAGTACTCCCGGTTCGTCGGTGACGTCTTCGGTGCGCCACTGGCCCTCGAGGGCCTCGTCGCGTTCTTCCTCGAGTCCACGTTCCTCGGCCTGTGGATCTTCGGGTGGACCCGGTTGCCGAAACTGCTTCACCTCGCGACGATCTGGCTGGTCGCGATCGGCGTGAACGCGTCGGCGTTCTTCATCATCTCCGCGAACTCGTTCATGCAGCACCCCGTCGGTGCGGTCTACAACCCGGAGACCGGGCGCGCCGAACTCACCAGCATCTGGACGCTCCTGACCAACAACACCGCCCTGGCCGCGTTCCCGCACGCCGTCGCCGGCGCCTTCCTCACCGCGGGCACCTTCGTCGCGGGCATCGCCGGCTGGTGGATGGTCCGGAATATGCGGCGCGCCAAGGACTCCGACGACGCCGTCGAGGCGGACCGGCTCGAGGGCGACGCGCGTGGCATCTTCCGTCCGGCCGCGCGGCTCGGCATGCTCGTGATGATGATCTCCGGCGTCGCCGTGATCCTCACCGGCGATGTCCAGGCCAAGCTGATGTTCGAGCAGCAGCCGATGAAGATGGCCTCCGCGGAATCGTTGTGCCACACCGAGGTCGACCCGAACTTCTCGGTCCTGACCATCGGCACGCACAACGACTGCGACGGTGTCACCCACCTCATCGAGGTTCCGTTCGTCCTGTCCTACCTCGCCGAAGGCAACTTCTCCGGCGTTGAACTGCAGGGTGTGCAGGATCTGCAGGAACAGTACGAGGGGCAGTTCGGTCCCGGCAACTACCGGCCCAACCTGTTCGTGACGTACTGGTCGTTCCGCGCCATGATCGGGCTCGGTGCGGGTTCGCTGGCCCTGGCGCTGGCAGGACTGTGGGTCACGCGCGGCGGCCGCGTCCCCGACCAGAAGTGGTTCGGACGACTGAGCATCCTCGCGATCCCGACCCCGTTCCTGGCCAACAGCGCAGGCTGGATCTTCACCGAGATGGGACGCCAGCCCTGGGTCGTGCACCCCAACCCGACCGGTGTCGACATGATCCGTCTCACCGTCGACCAGGGCGTCTCCGACAACGCCGGCGCCACCGTCATCACCTCGCTGGTCGCGTTCACCCTCGTGTACGCCGCCCTGGGCGTGGTGTGGTTCTGGCTGATCCGCCGCTACACGATCGAAGGGCCCCTGCCGCACGACGCGCACCCGCCGGGCGAGCACGACGAACCCGACGACGGCCGGCCCAAGCAACTGTCCTTCGCGTACTAGGAGAGCACGATCATGGGACTTCAAGAGCTCTGGTTCGTCCTCATCGCGGTGCTGTTCACCGGATACTTCGTGCTCGAAGGCTTCGACTTCGGCGTCGGCATGCTCATGCCCGTCCTCGGACGGGGCAGGGACGAGGTCGCCGACACCCGGCGGCGCGTGCTGCTCAACACGATCGGGCCGGTGTGGGACGGCAACGAGGTCTGGCTGCTCACCGCCGGCGGGGCGCTCTTCGCGGCGTTCCCCGAGTGGTACGCGACGTTGTTCTCCGGGTTCTACCTGCCGCTGCTGCTGATCCTGCTCGCCCTCATCGTGCGGGTCTGCGCGATCGAGTACCGCGGCAAGATCGACGACCCGACCTGGCGTCGCCGCTGGGACCTCGGCATCATCGCCGGATCCTGGGTGCCGGCCGTCCTGTGGGGTGTGGCGTTCGCCAACATCGTCCGCGGCGTCGCGATCGACGAGAACAAGCAGTACGTCGGCGGGTTCTTCGCGCTGCTGAACCCGTACGCGCTGCTCGGTGGTGTCACCACGGCACTCGTGTTCGCCTTGCACGGCGCGGTGTTCCTCGCGCTGAAGACCGGTGACGAGGTCCGCGGCGACGCGGTGAAACTCGCGCACCGCCTGTCGATTCCGACGGTCGTCGTGGCCGGCGCGTTCGTGCTGTGGACGCAACTCGCCTACGGCAAGACCTGGACCTGGATCCTCGTGGCGGCCGCCGCGGTCGCGTTGCTCGCCGTGGTCGCACTCACCCGCGCCGAGCGGGAAGGCTGGGCGTTCGTGTTCACGACCGTCGCGATCGCGGGCACGATCGTGCTGCTGTTCGGCTCGCTGTTCCCGAACGTCATGCCGTCGACGCTGAACGAGGCGTGGTCGCTGACGATCGAGAACGCGTCGTCGAGCCCGTACACGCTGAAGATCATGACGTGGGCCGCCGTCCTCGTCACCCCGGTCGTCCTGATCTACCAGGGCTGGACGTACTGGGTCTTCCGCCAGCGCATCTCGACCCATCACATCCCGAAGTCGATCGGCCTGCCGATCGGAGCGGGCCGGTCGTGACCACCCCCGACGTGGCCCCCGCGCACCGTCTCGATTCTGCGGAATCCGGCGGTGCGCGGGGGCGTCGTCGCCCGATCGATCCGCGGTTGTGGCGCTACTCGGCGTCCGTCCGCGGATATCTCGTCCTGTCCGTCGTCGCCGCGCTCATCGACGTCGCGGCAATCGTGGTGTCCGCGTTGATGATCGGCCGGATCCTCGCCGGGGTCATCACCACCGACGCCCGCGCCCTCGGGGACTGGCGTACCGACCTGATCGTGCTCGCCACGGCGATCGCGGTGCGCGTCGTCACCAGCTGGGTGCGCAGCCGCTACGCGCACCGTTCCGCGAGCCGTGTCGTCGCCGAACTCGAACACGAGGTGCTCGCCGCGGCCGCGGCGACGCCGCCCCGCGACCTGGATCCGCGCCGCGACGAGATCGCCACTGTGCTCACCCGCGGACTCGGCGGCCTCACCGAATACCTCACCGGCTACGTGCCGGCGCTGCTGCTCGCGGTCGTGTCCACCCCGATCGTGCTCGTCGCCATCGCGACCCAGGACCTCACCTCCGCGATCGTCGTCGCCGTGACCTTGCCGCTCATCCCGGTGTTCATGATCCTCATCGGCCTGCTCACCAAGGGTCGCGCCGACCGCACGCTGCGCACGATGACCACCCTGTCCGCGCAGCTGCTGGACCTGCTCGCGGGCCTGCCGACCCTGCGCGCGCTCGGTCGTGAGAAGGGACCCGCGGGCCGCGTCCGCGAACTCGGGGACGACCACCGCCGTGCCACCATGTCGGCGCTGAGGGTCGCGTTCCTGTCCGGTTCGGTGCTCGAATTCCTCGCGACCCTGTCGGTGGCGCTCGTCGCCGTCGGTATCGGGTTGCGTCTCGTCGTCGGTGGGATGCCGCTCGAGGCCGGGATCGTCGCGTTGATCCTCGCGCCCGAGGCGTATCTGCCGCTGCGCACCGTGGGCGCCAAGTTCCATGCCGCCGAAGACGGAATGGCCGCGGCGGAAAGGGCTTTCGCGATCCTCGATACCGCGTCTCCGGCCGCCGTCGCGCCCGTGGCCGGTCGCGCACTCGACGCCCGTGGTCGCGACCTCGTGCTCGACGGCGTGTCCGTCGCGGGTCGCGACGGCTACGCCCCGCACGCCCTCGACGCGGTGTGCCGTCCCGGCACGATCACCGTGCTCACCGGCGCCAACGGCGCCGGCAAGAGCACCACGCTGCTCGCGATCCTCGGCCTCGCCGAACCCTCCTCCGGTCGCGTCCTGATCGGCGCCGACGAAGTGTGCGGCACCGACGTCTGGTGGTCGCAGGTCGCCTGGCTGCCGCAGCGGCCGGTCCTGCTGCCCGGGACCCTCGCCGACAATCTCGCGCTCACCGGCGTCGACGCCACCTCACCCGACCTTGTAAATGTCTGTGCCGCAACAGGATTCGACGAAGTGCTGGACGAACTCCCGGACGGATGGGACACCCGGGTCGGAGCCGGTGGAACCGGCCTGTCCCTCGGCCAGCGGCAACGTCTCGCGCTGACCCGCACCCTCGCGTCCCCGCGTCCGGTGCTGCTGCTCGACGAACCCACCGCGCACCTCGACACCATCACCGAGGCGACCGTCCTGGCCGCCCTGCGCGAACGCGCGGATCGCGGCGCGACCGTCGTCGTCGTCGCGCACCGGCCCACCCTGCTGGCCGCCGCCGACACCGTCGTGGAGGTGACCGCACGATGACCACTCGACCCGGAGCTTCCGAGCGAATGTATCCTTCGTCTCCTTCAACCGAGCGAACGGTACATTCGCTCGGAAAAACGGGGGGTGGCCGACAGGGCCGTCCGATGGGCGATCTTCGCCGCGCCATGGCCCTGCTCGAACTCGAACCGCGCCGCGTCCTCGTCGCCGTCGCGGCCGGTGTCGCGACCCTCGGGGCCGCGCTGCTGCTGTCGGGGCTCTCGGCGTGGCTCATCATCCGCGCCTGGCAGATGCCTCCCGTCCTCGACCTCACCGTCGCGGTCGTGGCCGTGCGCGCCCTCGGCATCTCTCGGGGCCTGTTCCGCT
>NZ_JBMBTE010000189.1:0-6293 GCF_048897285.1 Rhodococcus sp. O3 | reverse complement strand
TGCTCCAGGGTCAGCGGACCGAGGCTGCGGATCCGCGCCTCCAGGGACCCGTGCCGGTGGTACGGCATCACGAGATAGGGGCGGCCGCTGCCGGTGGTGCCGACCTGCAGCACAGGAACGATGTTCGGGTGCCCGGTCAGCCGGCCCATCGCCTGTTGTTCCCGGAAGAACCGGGCCCGGTTCTCCTCGTCGAGTTCGACGGTGAGCACCTTCACCGCGACCGTGCGATCCAGGCCCGTCTGGGTGCAGCGATAGACCGCCCCGAACCCGCCGCGGCCGATCTGCTCGACCCCCTCGAAACCGGCAGCGGCCAACTCCCCTGCCGGGTCGGCCGGAAACCTCTGCGTGTCGAGCGGATCCGCGTCACTCATCGGAACGAGCTACTCACTCCGCCGACTCGCAGTTCCCGCGCGCCGGTCCCGACGGCTCGACCAGCGCACGTTCCCTCCGTGACGCCACCTCCCGAGGCGTGCTCTTCAGGATATCGCCGCGTGCTGGCGGCCATGGGCCTTCGACAGCCCGGAACGGCGGAGGACCTCCGGCGGTCGGAGTCGTGCGACTCGTCACGCCGAAGGTCCTCATCCGGAGCGCACGTCGTGTGCCCTCCGCAGCCGTGTGAAAGCCGGGAACTACGCCTTGGGTACCCGCACGATCAGGGCGTCACCCTGACCGCCGCCACCGCACAGTGCGGCCGCACCGACACCACCACCGCGACGCTTCAACTCCAGCGCCAGGTGCAGCACGATGCGCGCACCCGACATGCCGAGGGGATGGCCCATCGCGATCGCCCCACCGTTGACGTTCACCTTCTCCGCATCGATCCCCAGCTCCCGCGCCGAGACGATCCCGACCGCCGCGAACGCCTCGTTGATCTCGATCAGGTCCAGATCCTTCGGGTCGATCCCCTCCCGCGCACACGCCTTCGCGATCGCCCGCGCCGGCTGCGACTGCAACGTCGAATCCGGACCGGCCACCACCCCGTGGCGACCGATCTCCGCGATCCACGACAACCCGAGTTCCTCGGCCTTCGCCCGGCTCATCACCACCACCGCCGCCGCCCCGTCCGAGATCTGCGAGGCCGACCCCGCCGTCACCGTCCCGTCCTTCGAAAACGCCGGCCGCAGCTTGCCCAGCGACTCGACCGTGGTCTCGGCCCGGATGCCCTCGTCCGCGGCGAACTCGAGCGGATCACCCTTGCGCTGCGGGATCGACACCGGCACCACCTCGTCGTCGAAGAGCCCGTCCTTCCACGCCCGGGCCGCCTTCTGATGCGAGGCCGCCGCGAACGCGTCCTGCTCCTCCCGGGAGACGAACCGCTCCCCGCTGTTCGCGGACTCGGTCAGATTCCCCATCGCCTGATCGGTGAAGATGTCGTGCAGCCCGTCGAAGGCCATGTGATCGCGCAGCGTCACATCCCCGTACTTGAACCCGGCCCGCGACTTCTCCAGCAGATGCGGCGCCTGGGACATCGACTCCTGGCCGCCGGCGACGACGATCTCGAACTCCCCGGCCCGGATCAGCTGATCGGCCAGCGCGATCGCGTCGATCCCGGACAGACACACCTTGTTGACCGTCAACGCCGGCACATCCATCGGGATGCCCGCCGCCACCGCGGCCTGCCGGGCCGGGATCTGCCCGGCACCGGCGGTGAGCACCTGACCCATGATCACGTACTCCACCTGCTCCGGCGCGACCCCGGCCCTGGCCAACGCCCCCTTGATCGCGACCCCACCCAGATCCGACCCCGAGAAATCCTTCAACGCGCCCTGCAAACGCCCCATCGGGGTACGGGCACCGGCAACGATGACTGAAGTGGTCACGGGGAATTCCTCCGAGGTCTCGAGGAACAGCAGCCTGGCGCGTTCCTGGGGTTGTGCCGGAAGCGACCTCCCGGCGTGAACTGATCTAACGTTAGCGCTACCGTCTAGAACATGACTGAGTCGTCCTCCCATTCTCCCGCAACCGGTGCCGTGCTGGCATCCGGCCTCGTCACCGCCATCGATCACGTCGGCATCGCGGTGCCCGACCTCGACGCCGCCCTCACCTGGTACGCCGAGAACCTCGGCCTGGTCTCCACCCACGAGGAGGTCAACGAGGAGCAGGGCGTGCGCGAGGCGATGCTGTCGGTGCCCGGCTCCCCCGAAGGTTCCACCGCGATCCAACTCCTCGCACCGCTGAACGAGAACTCGACGATCGCGAAGTTCATCGACCGCAGCGGCCCGGGACTCCAGCAGCTCGCCTACCGCGTCAGCGATCTCGACGCCGTTTCGACCATTCTCCGTGAGCAGGGTGTGCGGCTGCTGTACGACGCACCGCGCCGCGGAACCGCCGATTCGCGCATCAACTTCCTGCATCCGAAGGACGCCGGTGGTGTGCTCGTCGAGCTCGTCGAGCCGGCCGCCGACGCTCACCACTGAGTCCTCGACGCGGCGCTTATCACAACGCGGGATCGCCCGCCGCCCGAGCCTCACCGACCGGGTAGATTGACGCCATGGTCTTCGATCGCGATCGCACCCCCAGCCATCTCCCGTTTTCCATCGTGCGCAAGGGCTTCGACCGCGACGAGGTGACCAACTACTTCGCGCGGTTCGAGGCCGAGCTGCGGGTGACCGCGACCGATCGGGACGCCGCCGCGGCCCAGGCCCGCGACCTGTCCCGTCAGCTCGAGAACGCCCGCAACGAGATCGACGAACTGCGCAGGGATGTCGATCGGTTGTCGGTGCCTCCGACGACCGCCGAGGGGATGAGCGATCGGATCTCCCGGATGCTCCGGCTCGCGTCCGACGAGGCGTCGGAGCTTCGGGCGCGCGCGGAAGCCGAGGCGGCGGAAATGATTTCGCTCGCCGAGCAGGAAGGCATCCGTCTGCGCGGCGACTACGAAGCGAAGATCGCCGAGCTCGAGCAGCGGCGCGTCGCGTTCGAAGAGGAGCATGCCGAGACCATGGCCGCTGCGCGCGCCGAGGCCAATCGCATCATCGCCGCCGCCGAGGCGGAACGCGACCGGCTCGCCGCGGAAGCCGAAGCCAAGCGCGCGCAGGTCCAGCAGGACTTCGAGATCACGATGGGCGAGCGTCGATCCAAGCTGCTCGGTGCGCTCGACGAGCTCGAGCGCACCAGCAAGGCCGAGGCCGATCGGCGCGTCGAGCAGGCGACCCAGGAAGCCGCACGTCGTCTTGCCGTCGCGACCGAACAGTCGGAGCGCAAGATCGCCAACGCCCGCGATCTCACCGAGGAGCTGCGCGTGCTGCGCAGCCGGATCCTCACCCAGCTCGACGGGGTACGCGAGCAACTCGAATCCGTTCCGTCGATGCTCGCCGCGGTGACGCGGGAAGGCGAGCTGCTCGACCGCGACGGACTGTCGACGCAGGACGACCGCAACGACGAAGCAGAAGCCGACCGCGCAGGTTCGGACGGTGCCGAGGCTTCGGCCCCCGAGTCGACGTCGGACAGGGACCGGTCGAGCGACGAAACCGAGCGGATGCCGGCAGTGGCGGGCGATCGCGGTCGTTCCCCCGCAATCACCAGCAAGGCACGCAGGTAGGCCGAATCGCGCGTGTTCGACCCGCGTCCGGCGACTACGACCAGCGTCTCGTCGGACTGCGTGTCGCGCGTCCCGACCAGCATCCGGTGTGCCAGTGCCGGCGGTCGTCCGCACCGCCGATCGCATCGGCGGACCAGGCGACCACGTGTGCGGTGCCCGGCGGGATCTCGTGGTCGCATCCCGGGCACCGATACGACTTGGTCGCTCGGGACCCCGGCACGGTGCGCACGGTGAACCGTTCCGACTCGGCGCCCGCCGGCCCGTACTCGGTGCGGACGGTCGCGGATGCGTGCAGGTTCTGCCCGCGATGCCGCGGCGGCTGGGCTCGGTTGCGGCGCGGCATGATCAGAACAACCGGAACTCGGTGCTCTCGGTTCCGCGCAACGCCTCGTAGTCGAGGACGAGGCAGCGGATGCCCCGGTCGGTGGCGAGAGTCTTGGCCTGCGGTTTGATCTGCTGAGCCGCGAACACACCGGTCACCGGCGCCAGCAGCGGATCCCGGTTGAGCAGTTCGAGATAGCGGGTGAGCTGTTCGACACCGTCGATCTCGCCGCGTCGCTTGATCTCGACCGCCACTGTGCCGCCGTCCGCGTCCCGGCACAGCAGATCGACCGGGCCGATCGCCGTCGGATACTCCCGTCGGATGAGCGTGTACCCGGGGCCCAAGGTATGGACGTGCTCGGCGAGCAGCTCCTGTAGGTGTGCCTCCACACCGTCCTTGATCAGACCCGGGTCGACGCCCAGCTCGTGACTCGAATCGTGCTCGATCTCCTCGATCGTGATGCGCAGTTGCTCACCGGCCTTGTTGGTGACCACCCACAGAGCCTCCGCTTCCTCGGTCGGCTCCTCGGCCATCCAGCAGGGCGGGCTCATCCAGTTCAGCGGCTTGTAGGCTCGGTCGTCGGCATGGACGCTCACCGAACCGTCGGCCTTGACCAGCAGCAGGCGTCGCGCCGTCGGCAGGTGTGCCGTCAGGCGTCCGATGTAGTCGACTCGGCAGCGGGCAATCACTAGGCGCACTCCAGTCACCCTAGTGGATGCCCCGGACCCCGCCCTAAACGACTACTCTCGAACGACTATGCCCGTACGCCGTGCCAGTGACGCGCCACTCGGTTCCCCGATCCTCGGCGAGCCCGCCGAACCGGTTCGGCGGCAACGCATCCGAATCCAGACCCTGCTGACCTTCTCGCTACTCGGCACACACTTTCTCGGGGCGGCCATCGCCGCCGTGCTGATCAACGTGGTGGTCCCCGGGCCGACGGTGCTCACCGGCGAATTCCTCGTGGTCGTCGCCGTGATCGCACCCGTCTACGTACTCGTCGCGATGGTCGTCGGGACGGTGCGCGGCACCAGGCTCGGACTCGAGCAACTGCGCTGGGCGCTCGACGACCGGCCCCCGACCGACGCACAGAAACGGGCGGCGCTTCGTCTGCCGTGGCGGCTCACGCTTCAGCAGGGAACGCTCTGGTTCATCGGACTGGTCCTGTTCACGACGTGTTTCGGCATCATCGATCCGACGACGATCCCCAAGGTCTCCCTGACGATCACCCTCGCCGGTCTGACCGTGTGCGGCTTCGTCTACCTGTTCGGCGAGTTCGCATTGCGTCCGGTAGCGGCCCGCGCACTCGAGGCAGGTCCGCCGGTACGACGACGTTCGGCGAGCGCCGGCGGCCGATTCATGCTCGCGTGGGGGCTGGGCAGCGGTGTCCCGATCGTGGGGTTGCTCCTGGTCGCGGTGTTCAGCTTCATCCGGCCCGTCACTCCCACTCGGTTCGCCGTGACGATCCTGACGATCGGCTCGATCGCGCTCGTCGTCGGAGCCCTGCTGATGTGGCTCAGTGTCCGCGCGAGCATCGCACCGATCGAATCGGTACGGGCCGGCATGACCCGAATCGAGCAGGGCGACCTCGACACCCGGGTCGTGGTGTACGACGGCACCGCCCTCGGCGAACTACAGGCCGGGTTCAATCGGATGGCCGAAGGACTGAGCGAACGCGAACGACTGCGAGACGTCTTCGGCCGGCACGTCGGACGGGAGGTCGCAGCGGCCGCCCTCGCCAATGCGGATGTCCTCGGCGGTGAAGAACGGGATGTCGCGGTGCTGTTCGTCGACATCATCGGTTCCACTGCGATGGCCGCGAGCCGACCGCCGGCCGAGGTCGTCGCGCTGCTCAACCGGTTCTTCGACGTCGTCGTCGACGAGGTGCACCGCGCCGGGGGCTTCGTCAACAAGTTCGAAGGCGATGCTGCCCTGGCAATCTTCGGCGCACCCGTCGAAACCGACGACGCTGCCGGCTCCGCCCTGCGCGCCGCCCGCGAGATCGCCCTCCGCATCCTCACCGAGGTACGCGACTGCCGAGCCGGCATCGGAGTGGCTGCAGGACGGGCGGTCGCCGGGAACGTAGGCGCCCGGGAACGCTTCGAGTACACCGTGATCGGTGATCCGGTCAACGAGGCGGCAAGGTTGTCGGAGCTGGCGAAGTCGGTCCCCGGAAGGGTCGCAGCATCCGGACGCGCCGTCGACGCCGCGTCGGATTCCGAACGCGCACTGTGGACTCCGCACGATCGGATCGCTCTGCGCGGCCGCGCCGAAACGACGATCGTCCATATCCCCGCCCGTCTCTCCGAGTGAGGAGGTAAGCGGGCGGAATGCAGGCACACGAACGCCGGTAGATCCGCGGGTGAACGCCAACGACACACCGGCAGCCGTACGCACACTCTTGGTCGTCGGCCCGTGACCGGAACACCCGAA
>NZ_JBMBTE010000188.1:0-6452 GCF_048897285.1 Rhodococcus sp. O3 | reverse complement strand
GAGCCTGCGCTTCGGGACCGCGGGATTGCGGGGACCGGTCGGCGATGGCCCGGACTGCATGAACGTGCCGGTCGTCGAGCGCACGACCGCCGGGCTCGCGGCGTGGCTCGAGGCTCAGGGTCACGGCGGCGGCACCGTCGTCGTCGGCCGCGACGCCCGCACGGGATCCGCCGAATTCTTCGCCGCGGCAACGGAGGTGCTCGCCGCGGCAGGATTCGACGTGGTCGCCCTCCCCCGCCCGCTGCCGACGCCGGTCACCGCGTACGCGGTGCGCGCGCTCGGTGCCGTCGCCGGGGTGCAGATCACCGCGTCGCACAATCCGGCCGCCGACAACGGCTACAAGGTGTACGTCACCGGCGGTGCCCAGCTCGTCTCCCCCGCGGACCGCGAGATCGAAGCGGCGATCGACGCGGTCGGCGGTGTGGTGCCTCGTACGCCCGTGAAACCCTCGGGCGGCGACCTCGTCGACAGATACCTCGCGCGGGTCGCGACACTGCCGCGGTCGCCGCACCGGAACGTGCGGATCGCGCTCACCGCACTGCACGGCGTCGGCGGCGAGACCGCGGTCGCGGCGTTGCGGCAGGCCGGGTTCACCGACGTGCACGTCGTCGCATCCCAGTTCGCGCCGGACCCGGCGTTCCCCACCGTGGCGTTCCCGAACCCCGAGGAGCCCGGTGCCACGGATGCGCTGCTGACGCTCGCCGAGGAAGTCGGCGCGGATGTCGCACTTGCGCTCGATCCGGACGCCGACCGCTGCGCGGTGGGGGTGCCGGCGGCCGGCGGCTGGCGGATGCTGCGCGGCGACGAGACCGGTGTGCTGCTCGGCGATCACATCCTCGCGGGAGCGCGCCCGGGATCGCTGGTGGCGACCACGATCGTGTCGTCCACGCTGCTCGGGGAGGTCGCCGCCGCACGCGGCGCCCGCTTCGCGCAGACCCTCACCGGCTTCAAGTGGCTGGCCCGTGCCGGCGAGGGTCTGGTCTACGCGTACGAGGAGGCGATCGGTCACTGCGTCGACCCGGACGCGGTGCGCGACAAGGACGGCATCGCGACGGCGGTCGTCGTCGCGGACTACGTGGGGGAGCTGAAGACGCGCGGTCGCACGCTGCTCGACGCGCTGGACGATCTGTACGACGAGTTCGGCGTGCACCTGACCGGTCAGGTTTCGATCCGGGTCGCCGACCTCACGCGGATCGACCGGCTCATGGCCTCACTGCGGGCCACGCCGCCGGACGAACTCGCGGGCGAGGCGGTCACCGTGACCGATCTCGCCCGGGCGGAGACACGACTGCGGACCGACGCGCTCGTGTTCGAGGGCACGTCGGTCCGCGTCGTCGTCCGGCCGTCCGGCACCGAACCGAAACTCAAGTGCTACCTGCAGGCGGTCGCGGCGGACGGAAACCACGGCAGCGCCGCCAGAAAACTGGCGGCGCTGCGCGTGTGGGCTTCCGGGATGGCCGATTGAGCCGGGGTCGTCAGACCCGCTGCGGCACACCGTAGGTGACGACGGTGTCACCCTTCGAGGTGATCGCCTTCGCGTACGGACGGACGGTGACCGGGCCGATCGCCCCGGACACGGAACCGTGCACACCGGCGATGCGAACGGTGACCGCGCTGCCGTCGAACGTCAGACCCTCGACGATCGGCACCTCGGTGATGCCGCCGGGTTCGAGCTCGATCTCGAACTCGTTCTCGGGAATGATCCGTCCTCCGAGTTCGGCGCTGGTGCCCAGGCCCAAGCCCAGGCCGAGAGCCGCACCGCCATCGGAGTCCACTCCGAGATCGATGCCGAAGTTGGCGCTGTTGCCGACCCCCCAGTCGAGGCTGGGTGTGAACAGGTGCACGATCGCGCCGGGCAGCGCGACCGGATAGCCGATCTGATAGCCGAGGGTGAGCTTGGTGGCCTGGAACGCGTCGGCTCCCGGACCGGTGATCCGGACGGCGGCGACACCGTCGCTGAAGAACTCGACGCTCAACGGTGAGCTGTCGAGAGGCGGGACGGACTGGATCGACGTGTCCGCCTGCAGGACTTCGATCGTGGCGCCGCCGTCGAGCGGCATCGACCGGGCGTTGTCGACCGCGGCTCCTGCGGCGCCCGGGTTGACCATCGCCACGAATGCGGCCGCAGCCACCCCCAGTGCTGCCGCCCGGAATCGCCGGCGGGATTTCGTTACCGAATTGCGGACCATCGCGTTTCCCCATTTCACGAACAGATGACAGTGAAGCGATCGTGATGCACGCCTCAGAGTAATGAGCCGCAAGCGATTTCGTGAGGAAGATCGTGAAGAGTTGGTAACGGATCAGCGCCCGATCCGCGTCTCAACAGCCTCATGTACACCATAGGCACCAAAACGGACATCGATGTCACGATTCGGCTGCGTGCTTCGAAGAGTCTGGGATGGCAGTTATCGCGGCCCGAATTGACGGTCGCCCGCGTCGCCGAGGCCCGGAACGATGTACTTGTTCTCGTTCAGGCCTTCGTCGATCGTGGCGGTCACCAACCGCACCGGATGCCCGCACGCCGCGAGCGCCTCAACACCCTGCGGCGCCGCCACCACGCACACCGCGGTGATGTCGGTCGCGCCGCGGGACACCAGCAGTTCGATCGTGTGCACCATCGACCCACCGGTCGCCAGCATCGGATCCAGCACGAACACCGGCAGCCCGGACAGATCCTCGGGGAGGGACTCGAGGTAGGGCACCGGTTCGAACGTCTTCTCGTCACGCGCCAGCCCCACGAAACCGACCTGCGCCTGCGGGATCAGCGCGTGCGCCTGATCGACCATACCCAGGCCGGCCCGCAGAACCGGGACCAGCAGCGGCGGCTGCATCAGCCGCACCCCCGTGGTCGTCGTGATCGGCGTGCGCACCTCGAACTGCTCGACCGGCGCGTCCCGGACCGCCTCGTACACGAGCATCTGGGTGAGTTGGCTCAGTGCATGCCGGAAGGCGGCATTGTCGCTGCGCTCATCGCGCAGGATCGCGAGGAGAGAGGCAGCGAGCGGATGGTCGACGACGAGCGGATCCATGCCCGAAGGATAGAACGGTGGAACCGGCCGCCGACCGAATGCGTCGAACCCGTCGAGAGGGATTCGATCCGAGATCGGGGGGCGTGAGGCGTGAGAGGCGAGTTTCGGCAGGACGGTGTGCAGGTACGCCCGGAGACCATCGCGACGTTCGGCGGTACGGCGGGAGACCTGGCCGAACGAATGCGCGGTGCAGTCGACGAGATCCGGGGCGCTGCCCCCGAACAACTGGACGCCGGACTCGGCCCGATCGGAACGGGATTCGTCGCGGCGCTGGTCACGGCGCATCGCGCGCACGAAGAGCACGTGTCCCGCCTCGTGACCGCCCTCGACGGCATGTCCGTGGTCGCCGCCGCGACCGCGGCGGGCTACGAGAACCGTCAGGCCGAGTGGTCCACGGGTCTGCAGTCCGCGGGCATGCCCGAGACGGGAGCGCGACGATGACCATCGGGACCGATCTGCTCGCGGCTCCGCTGGCGGATCTGCTCACCGCATTCGGCTCCGGCACCGCACCCGCGATCGATCCGGCAGCGGCGTTGCGGGCCGGGACCGCGATCGCGGAGGACGTGCACGCCGTCGGCCGCGCCGCGCTCACCGAACTGGTGTGGGACTGGACCGGTACCGCAGCGGACACCGCGGTCCGCAGCGCCGAGCAGGTACTTGCCGACACCCTGGCCGCCGCCGACCGCGGCATGGAGATCGCCGCGATCGCGGTGGACGGCACCGCGACGGTCCTCGGTGGCGCCCTCGAGATCGCCCGCATCGTCGAGTCGTTCGGTTCCGTCGCCCGCAGCCTCGAACCCGCGCTCGCGCTGCCCCAGGGTCAGCTGATGATGCTCGCCGCCGCACTCGAGCATCTCTCGGCAGGCCTCGACGTACTCGCCCGGGTCACGTCCGAACTGGCACAGCACACCGACCGGCTCACAGCCCTGCTGCCGGAGACGCCGGCCCACCCGGGAGCGGGACCTTCGGAAACCGATCCCGGTTCCGGCGACACCCGCGCGCTCTACGACGACAGGGGCGCTGGGCCGGTCTCCGCGTCGGACTGCGCGGTGCGCCTGCCCGACGGCAGCGTCGCCACCGCACCCAACCCCACGGCCGCAGCGGCGGTGCGTCATGCGCTGTCCCAGCAGGGCACCCCGTACGTGTGGGGCGGCACCACCCCGGGACAGGGACTCGACTGCAGCGGGCTGACCCAGTGGGCCTACGGCCAGGCCGGTGTCGAGCTTCCCCGGCTGGCCCAGCAGCAGGACATCGGGATACCGGTCGCTCCGGACTCGGTCCTGCCCGGCGACCTGGCCGTCTGGGACGGGCACGTCGCGATGGTGATCGGCAACGGCCTGATGGTGGAAGCGGGCGATCCCGTCGGCGTCACCCCGATCCGCACAGGCAACAGCGGCATGGCCTTCGAAGGGTTCTACCGTCCCACCGGATGAGAGGGAACCGGCCCGCGACCGGGTGCGTCCAACCGGATATGAACATCACGACAGCAACCGCCGCCAATGCGGCGGGCACCGTCTCGGTGCGCACGACCGACCAGGGGGTGCCGGTCGAGCTGCACATCGATCCCCGCGAACTGCGCCACGGGGCCGGGCACCTGGCCGGGCAGATTCTCGCGCTCAGCCGCCGCGCGACCCTCGAAGCCGCGGCGCTGCGCCGCAGCGAGCTCGCCTCCCAGGGCATGCCGGACGCCCTGCTGGACCGGATGGGTCTGCCCACCCGGGACGAGGTGGCGCGCGTCCAGCAGGCCGACGACGAGCAGCGGCAACCCACGTCCTGGCTGAGGTCGGTGTGAGCGGGCACCGCGTCGACGAGATCGTCGAACGGGCTCGGGAAAGGCTGGGCATGCTCGAGGACGTGATGGCCGGACTCGGCGAGGTGACGGCGGAAGCGACGAGCGCGGACGGCCGGGTGTGGGTACGCGTCGACGGCGGCGGCGGCATGATCGCGCTGCATCTGGCGGAGTCGGCGTGCCGGCTCGAGGCCGCCGAATTGTCCGCGGCGATCCTCGCGACCGCGCACGAGGCGGCGCGGATCGCAGCCGGGAAACGCGACCGTCTGCTGTCGGATCTTCGCGAGTCGTTCCGGTGAGAACGGTCTCGTCGACTCCCGGCTATGTCTTCGGGCGCGAGGTGGCTAGGCTTCCCGCCATGGCTGGAGACATCGTCCCGATCGAGCTCGGTCTCACCGACGACAACCTCGTCACCCTGTGGGTGCCCCGGTGGCGCGAGGACGGCGAGGAATGGCAGGCGTTCCTCGGCCGCGGGGACGATCTGTACGGGTTCCCCGGTGTCGCCGAACTGGTCGCGTTCGTCCGCTCCGACAACGACAACGATCTGGTCGAGCATCCCACCTGGCCGGTCGTCGCGAAGCTCGCGGCCGTCGAATTCGAGCCCGACGACGCCTACCGGTTCGACATCGTCGGGGTGCCCGAACTCGTCGCCGAGGACGTCGACCCGGAGATCGTCGCCCAGCTCCAGGACACCTTCGACGTCGTCCGCAGCCTGGGCGAGGTGTGCGATCTCGAGGCGGTGACGAAGTTCGTCGACCGGCCCGAGATCGCGACACTGCTGCAGCACGGCGCGAGCGCGTTCGACGGTGCCGACGGCGACGACCTGTGGAACCAGGTCGGCACCGCGGTCGCCGAGGACTGGGACGACGTCATCGACGCGATCGACGCGGTCGTCACGACCCCCGATGTCGACGCCGCGATCGTCGCGGAGATCGAGTCCGAGCTCGTCGCCGCGGAGGAGAACGTCGTCGAGGCCGACGACACCGTCGAGGGCGAGGACGACGACGAATACGAGTTCGTGGACGAAGACGAGGACGAGGATCTCGGCGACGATTTCTGGGGCGAGGTCGGGATCGACCCGATCAAGATCATCACGAGCGACGGCACGTGGTTCACACTGCGGTGCTACCTGGACGACGACGCGCTCTTCCTCGGCAACGACGGCCTGATCTCGGTATTCGGTTCCGAGCGTGCGCTCGCCCGCTACCTGGCCGACCGTCACGACCACGATCTCGCGACGGTGAGCACCTACGACGAGATCCGCCTCGCAGCGACCGACGGTTCGCTCGAGATCGAGGTGAGCGACGACAACGTGTACGTGCTCACCGGCATCGCCGACGACATCGCGCAGGGCGTCGACGCGGTGGACCCGGACCAGCTGGAACTCGCGGTCGAGTTGTTCACCGATGCCGCGAACTACGCCCGCGACGACTCCACCGACGCCGCGCTCGCCGGTTCCACCGAGCTGGGCTGGTTCGTCAACTACGTGCTCGAGCCCGATACGAGCCGGCTGGCCCCGAGCGCGCCGTTCGACGCCGAGGTCGCGGCGTGGCGCGGACTCGAGCGCGAGTTCGAGGCACGGCTCCGCAAGCACTAGGCGGCTCCGCCGCCGGTGTGCCTTTGTGGCGGCTCCC